>NZ_JADPLO010000100.1:0-12772 GCF_015667765.1 Bacteroides sp. 1001302B_160321_D4
ATCGTTATAATAAGATTTATAATTTATCTTATTATAACGATGGTATATTCTCTGTGTTTAAACTAAACGAAGAAGGAAAGAATAGTCTTATTGCTGCCAAGTTTGAGACTAAGGATTTAGTAGCATCTCGTTGGTTTCAAGTATCGATGGAATTTGATTTACAAAAAGATTCTTTATGTCTTGCAATCAAACAACAAAAATTTTTTGTACACAACCTTGAGTTACCTTCTAAATGGACTCCAGACATATATTTTGGAAAGAGTGATTATATGATTGATGTGCCAGTTTTCTCAATAAGACAACTTATAATTTCTGATGATAAACAACAGTACAATTTTCCCTTAGATGAAAGTGAAGGAGAGGAGGTTTACTCTATTGAGGGAAAAGTATTCGGACAAGTTAGTAATCCGAAATGGCTTATAAATGAGTCTTATAATTGGGTACAGAAGTATAAGTTTACATCTTCTAGTGTAGCAGGCTATAATTTTGATGATCTTACGGATAATATCTACATATTTAATAAAGATACTCTTATTACCTATAATTTGTACTCGGGTGACGTAATATGTAATAGTCTTGCAAATAAGTGTCCTATCGATATTTTTCTGGGAACAAATTTTTGGAATAGTGGGGCTAATAAACTTTATGTATATGAAGTTCATGTAGATGATGCTGGCAAACCAACAGTTGCAACTTTGGATTTGCGAGCGAAAGAATGGACTGTAGTGAGTAATGAAAACTTACCCATGCAACTTCATCACCATAGTGTTGCTTATGATCGGGAGAATGAACGGCATTTCATATTTGGCGGTTTTGGAGACATATACTATAGTAAAGAATTGTATGTGTATAATTATAACAAAAACAGACTGGACTCGGTCGTTTTGAAAGGAGACCGGATAGAACCACGCTATTTTTCATCAATGGGATACCGTAAGGATGACAATTCTCTCTATATATATGGAGGTATGGGTAATGAATCAGGCGAACAAATAGTGGGACGTCAATATTTTTATGATTTACATAAAGTAGACTTGAACAATAACACGGTTTCCAAGCTGTGGGAAATACCATGGAATAGAGAAAACATAGTTCCTGTAAGAGAAATGGTTATTCAGGATGATTCTTATTTTTATACGCTTTGTTATCCGGAACATTGTTCTAATACTTATCTCAAATTATATCGTTTTGCATTCAAAGACGGAACTTTCCAAATATTGGGTGACTCTATACCTATACGTTCCGAAAAGATAAAAACGAAAGCTAATTTGTATTATAGTGACAAACTCAATAAACTCTTTGCGGTGGTTCAGGAATTTGACGACGATGATATATCTTCCAGTGTGGGTGTGTATTCATTGGCTTTTCCTCCGATAAGTCATGCGTCATTGAGTGCATACATACCTCACAGTAGAAATAGTGAATTTACTTTCCAAATATTGATAGCATTACTTATATTATTAGTTATAGTAATTATATCTGCTTTGATCTTTTTTATCAGACGTCGTTCCCATGAGAAACAAGGAGCAAATGATAAAAAAACTGTTATAAATCCAGTAAATGTAAAATGTTCCACTTCCTTGGAACAAAATTTAGTAAAAGCTAATAGCGTTTATTTGTTTGGGGAGTTTATGGTACGTGACAGGCAAAATAAGGATATAACCTATATGTTTAGTACCAAATTAAAACAGGTATTCTTATCAATTCTTCAATATAGCCCTAAAGGAGGTATCTCATCACAGAGGTTAAGTGAATTGTTTTGGCCCGGTAAATCTGAAGATAAGGTGAAAAATTCACGTGGGGTTGCCATTAATCATGTAAGAGGAATCTTAAAAGAAATTGATGGAATTGAACTTGTATATGATAAAGGTTTGTTCAGGATTGAATACACGGATGAATTTTATTGTGATTATCTTGCTTGCGTCAAACTTTTGATGATAAATAATACTGGAGGAAATGCGACAGAACTAATTGGAATTGTATCTCGCGGGAAGTTTCTTCGGTCAATTGATATGCCAGAGTTCGATTCTTTCAAAGGAAATCTTGAGCAAAAATTAGAACCGGTATTATTGATTGAGATCGAAAATTGTTTTAAAAAAGAAGCGTATAAGATAGTTGTTGCACTTTGTGAGAGTTTATTTTATATTGATCCTATAAATGATGAGGCTCTTTGTTATGCAATTCAGTCTCTGACAAAAATGAATATGGTAAATGAGGCAAAAGTGCAATATTTAAAATTCAGTGTCGAATATATGAATACGATGAATACAGAATATCCTTACTCATTTACCGATATACAAAAAAGAGTATGATGTTGTCCCCTTCATCTTTTGTTGTAAAGGCTGATAAATAGGTATATACAAGGTGAAGGATAGCTGATTCACCCGCCCTTTCCCCGTGTACTTGTTTGGTGAATATAAAGCTATGCTTTAGAGTATGCAAAGCATAGCTTTAGCCTACTTAAAGCGATGCTTTACAAAAATCAAAGAGTTTGTTTCAATCATTTAGCGTATTTAAAATAAATATCCCAATGTTTGTTTCAACTATCAGGAAGAAAAATAAATGCTATGAGCATACTGCATTTAGCTATAAGCATATTCCGATTTGCTATAATGAAATCGGGAGTGAACTCTTGGTGAAGGGCTGCCCTTCACCCGCAAACACCGATGAACAGGGAAAGGTGAAGGGGTGAAGGGATAAATGGCTTTTGCTTCATATCTCTATTTGTTCTTTATGCACTTTGGGTTTGTTAACTGAAAATATAAACAATAATTCCGGTAATCGCCACATACACCAACGCATAAGGAATAGCTGCTTTCAGTATTTCACCTTCTTTTCCTTGTTGGTTTCCCGCAGAAGTAGCAATGGCAATACTTTGTGGAGAAATAATCTTACCACCTGTAGCACCTACTGTATTTGCAGCGGACAGCCAATCCGGACTGACATGAATTTGCCCTGCAACACTTGCTTGCAACTTTCCGAAAAGAATATTGGAAGAGGTGTCGCTTCCGGTGATAAACGTTCCCAGACAACCGATGACCGGAGCAAACAGTGGATACAAACTTCCCGTAGCCGTAGCCAGTGCCGTGGCAATTACAGCAATCATTCCGGCACTATCCATAATTGTGGATAATCCCACAAGGCAGATCACTGTGATGAATGTTTTCTTTAATTGCTTCACTGTATTCCAAAGAACGATGAACAGGTCTTTTACTTTAGCTCCTTGAATCAATCCACCGATAAAAGTTCCGATGAAAAGCAATACCCCGGCATGAGTTAGCCAGGAAATGGTATAATTGACGGTGGAAGCATTGATGGGCAAACTGATTCGGGTTATCCAGTTATTCTCTAATGTATGACGCAATTCCGGGAAGAGGGGACTGGTCAGAATGATTAAAAATAGAATCAGCAAATAGATGCTCCATGCATTCAGTATATCTTTTGTTTTCAGATGGCTTTTCCGTGCTTTCTCTTCTTTAGAGGCAGTCAGTTTTCCATAAAGAACAATCACGATAATCGAAAGAATACTGCCGATAATGGCCGGAGATTCAGCACCCATATACTTGGCAGCCAGATACTGGCTGACTAAAGAAACTCCGCCTACTAATAAGGCAAGAAATATATTTTTGGGAAGCGATTTAAGTTTGGAGTCAGTAAGGAAAAGCAAAACCAGCGGAATCAGGAACATCAAAACGGATAACTGCAATACGACATTCGTGCTAAGATGCAATACATCCAAATTCGTTTCTTTGGCTAGTACCAACACCGGAGTTCCGATCGCTCCGAAAGCGGTGGCTACACTGTTGGCAATCAAACTTACAGTTGCCGAAAAGATAGGCTTAAATCCCAGACTGATAAGAATGGCTGCCGGAATGGCAACTGCTGTCCCAAAGCCGGCCATCGCTTCCAGTAATCCGCCGAATCCCCAAGTCAGTAATAACACCTGGATACTTTTATCGGTAGAAATAGAAGCGAATTGCTGTTTGATAATCTCCATCTTTTCTGTTTTCAACAATACGTTGTAACTGAAAATAGCCATCAGGATAATGATTAAGATAGGAGAGACGGCTTTTAACGCCCCATATAAAAAGGAGTAAAACAGATTGTCTACTGAAAAAGCGAAGCCGAAAATAGCAATCAGCATCGTCACGATCAGAGAAATGATACTACTTTTGTCACCCGGCATTTTAAAGAATGCCATTAATATAATCAACAGTAACACCGGAATAATAGCAAGGATCAAGGTCATAATTATCAGATTTAAAAAGTGGAACGTCGTTTATTATTGATATAACAAACAAACGTCCCACTTTGGTCGGTTGAATAAAAAGAATTTTCTATTTATTTCATCTTCACGCTAAGAATTTGTTGTAATTGTTTTAAGTTGGCCAGCGCAGCTTCGTTACCTAGCTTTGCTGCCTTTCGGATAGCTGTTGGCTACCTGATACATTTCGTTCAGACTAAGGTATTTCGGATTTTCCCGGATAATGATGCGGCCTTGTTCAACATCGAAGTTGACAACGGTATAGGTTTTATTAAAAATGATAAGCGATAAACAGAAAAGCGGGGAAGTTTGTTGTCGCAACCTGCAAAAAAAAGCTCCCTAAATAAATGGATAAAGATGTTTTAAGGCATAAATGCTAACATTTTCCACACATGAGGCGTTCATTATATAAAAGTACTTTGTGTAATCAATATGACAATGATTTCATATATTACTGTTTATTTTTACACACACATACAACTTTAATAACTACAGCCTATGAAAGAGCTTATTAACAACCTGGAAGAACTGAACAGGAAAGCAGAAAAAGGCGGCGGAGACGCTCGCATTGAAAAACAACATTCTGTGGGCAAACTGACCGCCCGTGAACGCATCGATTTATTATTGGAGAAAGGTTCGTTTATCGAACTGGATAAGTTGGTAACCCATCGGTGTACCGATTTTGGTATGGAAAAGCAGAAATTTGCCGGAGACGGGGTAGTGACGGGATACGGTATGATTGGCAAGCGCCTGGTCTATGTCTTTGCACAGGATTTCACCGTATTTGGTGGAGCTCTTTCGGAAACGCACGCTAAGAAAATTTGTAAAGTGATGGACATGGCTATGCAAATGGGAGCACCCATCATCGGATTGAATGACTCGGGCGGTGCACGAATTCAGGAAGGGGTACGTTCTTTGGCCGGATATGCCGAGATATTCCTGCGCAACTCTATGGCATCCGGAGTGATTCCACAGATTAGCGCGATCATGGGCCCATGTGCCGGAGGTGCGGTTTATTCTCCTGCATTGACAGATTTTATCCTGATGGTGAAAAATTCCGGTTATATGTTTATTACAGGACCGGATGTGGTGAGAAGTGTGACACAGGAAGAAGTCACTAAAGAGGAACTCGGCGGAGTAGGCGTACACATGACAAAGTCCGGTGTAGCCCATCTTTCTGCGGAGAATGATATTGAGTGTATTAATTATATTCGTGAATTGATTTCCTATCTGCCGGGAAATAATATGGAAGAGCCTCCGTTTGTAGCTACAAACGATTCGCCGACCCGTCTGACTCCGGAACTGGCTAATTTGATTCCAACCAATCCGAATCAGCCGTATAATATAAAAGAAATGATTGAAGCAGTGGCTGATGATAATAGTTTCTTCGAACTTCAGGCAGAATATGCAGCGAATATTGTGACCGGCTATATCCGGCTGAATGGAAAAACAGTGGGAGTGGTGGCTAATCAGCCATTGGTACTTGCTGGTACACTGGATATTAACGCATCTGTCAAAGCTGCCCGTTTTGTCCGCTTCTGCGATGCTTTCAATATCCCTTTACTGACATTGGTAGATGTGCCGGGATTCCTTCCGGGAATCGATCAGGAATATGGCGGAATTATCCGTAACGGGGCAAAATTGCTTTATGCTTATTGTGAGGCTACAGTGCCGAAAGTTACGGTTATCACCCGCAAAGCATACGGTGGCGCTTATGATGTGATGAGCTCCAAGCATATCCGCGGAGATGTCAATCTTGCTTTTCCTACTGCCGAAATAGCAGTGATGGGACCGGATGGAGCTGTGAATATCCTTTTCCGTAAGGATATAGATAAGGCCGGAAATCCCGAAGAAAAACGGAAAGAACTTCAGGATGATTATCGCGGGAAGTTTGCCAATCCTTACCGGGCGGCGGAATTGGGATATGTGGATGAAGTGATTGATCCGGCGGTAACCCGTTTGCGGTTGATTCGAAGTTTCGAGATGCTTGCCAACAAACGGCAGTCTAATCCTCCTAAGAAACATTCGAATCTTCCGCTTTAATAAGTTGAGAGTGGAGAGTTGAGAATGGAGAGTGTTCATTAAAAGAATAAAAAGATTATGATAAAGAAAATATTAGTAGCCAACCGCGGTGAAATAGCGATGCGAATCTTCCGTACCTGTCGGGTGATGAATATCTCGACGGTGGCTGTTTATACCCATGTAGACCGAGGAGCTTTGCACGTGCGTTATGCGGAAGAAGCCTATTGCATCTCCGAATCGCCTGAAGATACTTCCTACCTGAAGCCGGAATTGATATTATCCATTGCCAAAAAGACCGGAGCCGCTATTCATCCGGGATATGGTTTCTTGTCGGAGAATGCGGATTTTGCCCGTCGTTGTGAAGAAGAAGGAGTGATTTTTATCGGACCGAGTGCGGACATTATTTCCAAAATGGGAATCAAGACAGAAGCCCGTAAGATTATGCGTGAAGCAGGATTACCCATTGTTCCCGGAACCGAGACACCTGTGCAGGGGATTGATGAAGTGAAGAAAGTGGCCAATGAAGTGGGTTATCCCATTATGCTGAAAGCACTTGCCGGAGGTGGAGGAAAAGGAATGCGCTTGGTACGTACGGAAGAAGAAGTGGAAACGGCTCTTCGTTTGTCGCAATCCGAAGCAGGGACTTCTTTTGGCAATGATGCGGTATATATTGAGAAATACATCGAAAATCCCCATCATATCGAAGTTCAGATCATGGGAGATAAATATGGCAATGTGGTCCATCTTTACGAACGTGAATGTTCCATTCAGCGTCGTAACCAAAAAGTGATAGAGGAAAGTCCTTCTCCTTTTGTGAAAGAAGAGACGAGAAAGAAGATGTTGAAGGTTGCTGTGGAAGCCTGTAAGAAAATAGGATATTACAGTGCCGGGACATTGGAGTTTATGATGGATAAAGACCAAAACTTCTACTTCCTCGAGATGAATACCCGTTTGCAGGTGGAACATCCTGTGACGGAGGAATGTACGGGAGTTGACCTGGTTCGGGATATGATAACAGTTGCCGCCGGAAATCCGTTGCCTTATAAACAGGATGATATTCAGTTTAGCGGAGCAGCTATCGAATGTCGTATTTATGCGGAAGATCCGGAGAATAACTTCATGCCTTCTCCTGGGGTGATTACTGTTCGTGAAGCTCCCGAAGGGCGTAACCTGCGTCTTGACAGTGCCGCTTATGCCGGATTCGAAGTCTCTCTGCATTATGACCCGATGATTGCGAAACTCTGTTGTTGGGGACGTACCCGTGCTTCTGCCATATCCAATATGGCACGTGCTTTGCGCGAGTACAAGATTTTGGGAATTAAAACAACAATTCCTTTCCATCAACGTGTATTGAAGAATGCAGCTTTCCTGAAAGGCGAATATGATACAACGTTTATTGATACGCGCTTCGATAAGGAAGACCTGAAACGCCGTCAGAATACCGATCCGACAGTGGCTGTCATTGCTGCCGCAGTGAGACACTACGAGCGGGAGAAAGAAGCGGCTTCCCGTGCCACAACGCTTCCGGTAGTAGGCGAATCACTCTGGAAGTATTATGGTAAGTTGCAGATGACTGCTAATAATTATTGATTTGACACTAAAAAATAACAGAACAGATTATGGGTACAACATTAGCTACATATTACGCCAAGCTCCAGGACATGCCGGATAGTGAATATAAGGTGGAAATACTGGAGGACGGACCAATCAAGAAGATTGCAGTCAATGGCAAAATATATGAGGTCGATTATAACATGGGTGGGGACTCTATCCATTCGATCATCATCGATCACCACTCGCATGGAGTGCAGATTTCTCCCTCTTCCAATAATTCATATACAATCATGAATAAAGGGGAGCTTTATCAGATTGAATTGCAGGGAGAAATGGAGAAGATACATAATGCCCGCACTGCTGCCGAGTCTGTGGGACGTCAGGTAGTACAGGCACCGATGCCGGGAGTAATACTGAAGACGTATGTAAAGAAAGGAGACCGTGTGAAACGTGGCGATCCGCTTTGCGTATTGGTGGCAATGAAGATGGAGAATGAGATACGTTCGGTGACGGATGGAGTAGTCAAAGAGGTATTTGTGGAAGATGGCATGAAGGTGGGATTGAACGACCGGATCATGGTAATTGAATGATTTTCAAAAAAAAACTAGCTTTTGCGTACTTATCTTCAAAAAAATATTTACTTTTGGCAGATAAGTACGCATTTATTCTGATATATCATGAACACCGAACAAAACCAAAAAGCACTATTAGAACAGCTGGAAGCGCTAAAGAAAGAAAATGAGCAGCTCAAAAAGGAGCTTTCTATTCTTAGGAATGAGAATATAAGTAATCGTCCCGTTAGTTTCAAAGAAAAATATGCTGTCAGGATTCTGGACTCTTTGCCGGATATGCTGACTGTCTTCAATCAGAACGAAGTAGGCATTGAAGTTGTTTCCAATGAAGAAACCAATCATGTCGGAATATCAAACAAAGATTTTAAGGGAATGTATATGCGGGAAATGGTTCCACCGGAAGCATATCAGAATATTCACTCCAATATGCGTCAGGCTGTCAGCACGGGAGCTGTTTCAACCGCCCATCATGAATTGGATTTTAATGGTGAACATCATCATTACGAAAATCGTATCTTTCCGTTGGATGAGGAGTATGTATTGATTATGTGTCGTGATATAACGGAGCGGGTGACCACGCAAAGGCAACTGGAGGTTTTCAAGAGTGTACTCGATAAAGTGAGTGACAGCATTCTTGCCGTATCGGAAGACGGGACATTGGTTTATGCAAATAAGCAATTTATAGAAGAATACGGAGTTACCCAACAGATGGGTATCCAAAAGATATATGATCTGCCTGTCTCTATGACAACAAAGGAGGCGTGGGAAAGACGTCTTCAGGAAATACGTGACAATGATGGCACTTTTGCTTATCGTGCTGCCTATATGCGGAAAGGTGAAGATAAAGAGCGGATGCATCAAGTATCTACATTTCTGATTCGTGAGAATAATGAAGAACTGACTTGGTTCTTTACACAGGATATTACTGATGTTATAAAGAAACAGGATGAACTTCGCGAACTAAATCTATTGCTGGATGGTATTTTGAATAATATCCCAGTCTATTTGTTTGTGAAAGACCCGGAAAATGATTTTAGGTATTTGTATTGGAACAAAGCATTTGCCGACCATTCAGGTATCCCGGCGTCTAAAGCGATCGGACATACGGACTATGAAGTATTTCCGAGTCATGGAGACGCAGAGAAATTCCGTAAGGATGATTTGGAATTACTTCAGACCCATAAGCGTATTGATATGCAGGAAACGTATCTTTCCGCCACTGGGAAAGCGCGTATTGTACAGACATTAAAGGCGCTTGTGCCGATGGAAGGACGCAAACCGTTGCTGATTGGTATCTCTTGGGATATTACTAATCTTCAGAATATTGAGCAGGAACTGATAAAGGCAAGGATTAAGGCGGAGCAATCCGACCGATTGAAAAGTGCTTTCCTTGCTAATATGAGCCATGAGATCCGGACACCACTGAATGCAATTGTAGGATTCTCTCAATTATTGCCTGCTGCCGAAACTGCTGAAGAGAAAAAGCTCTATTCGGGTATTATCAATCAGAATTCGGATATTTTGTTGCAACTGATTAATGATATTCTGGATTTATCGAAGATAGAAGCCGGGACACTGGAATATATCAAGCGTCCAATGAATCTGGGAGAAGTTTGCCGGACAATTTATGCTGTTCATAAAGAACGTGTGAAAGAAGGGGTAACTCTTGTTTTTGATAATGAGGATGAGAATTTATTCATTGAGGGAGATCAGAACCGTATCATGCAGGTGATAACGAATTTCCTGACTAATGCGAGTAAATTTACGTATGCAGGAGAGATTCGTTTGGGTTTTGAGCGGACGGATAAAAATATTCGTGTATATGTGAAGGATACAGGAATAGGAATAGAGCCGGAAAAAGTAGACCATGTCTTCGAGCGTTTTGTCAAACTGAACTCTTTTGCTCAAGGCACAGGATTAGGGCTATCTATCTGTCAGATGATTATCGAAAAGATCGGTGGAGAAATAGGGGTGACTTCTGAATTGGGTAAAGGCTCTACGTTCTATTTCACGATTCCTTATGAAGAAGCCGGAGAACTCGGCGAAATCTTTAAAATGTCAAAGACGGAATCTAAAGGAAATACTGTAAATCGTGTGCAACAGATCAAAAAGATTTTGGTAGCGGAAGATGTAGAAAGTAATTTCATCCTGCTGAAGAATCTGATCGGCAGGGAATATACATTGCTTTGGGCTAAGGATGGGGTGGAAGCCATTGAAATGTATAAGCAGTATCAACCGGACTTAATTCTGATGGATATAAAAATGCCACGCATGGATGGATTGGAAGCAACGCATATCATTCGTTCTTATTCCAAAGAGGTTCCTATTATTGCTTTGACGGCTTATGCTTTTGAAACGGATAAAGAATTGGCTTTGGAGATGGGATGCAATGATTTTGTGACTAAACCGGTTTCGGAAAGAACTTTGAGAAAGGCTTTGGATAAATATTCGACTATTGTTTAATGAATAGATGCGACAGAAGAGAAAAGCCCGCAAAATCAGTGAATAATTGTAGAATGTTCTACCATTACGCGCTTACGCAGCAGATATATAAGAAGGTTCCAGCGGATTTATAATCCGCTGGTCTTTTGTATCAGGATTTTTAGTCCGCTTGTCGTGTCCGATCGTTTAAAAACCTTTGTCTCTTTCGATTTTAATCGTACATTTATCCTCTCTAATCAAATTAGTATATCAATGGATACTGCGAATCGAGTTTTAGATGAATTATATTTTGTTACTTCTACCGTTGTCGATTGGATAGATATCTTTACCCGTCCTAAATACAAGCATATAATTCTGGAGTCACTAGCCTATTGTCAGGAGAAAAAAGGCTTAAGAATTTATGCCTGGGTATTAATGAGTAACCATTTGCACATGATTGTCAGTTCCGGAACAGAAGCAACAGCTTCGGATATCCTTCGAGATTTTAAAAAGTTCACTAGTAAACGTATTATGGCAGAACTCGAAACAGATCCTCAAGAAAGTCGTCGCGAATGGATGTTGGATCGTTTTCGCTTTGCCGGAGCTAATGACAAAAAAATATCTAAGTATCGTTTTTGGCAAGAAGGTAATCATCCCGAATTAATTTATTTGCATGACTTCTTTCTGCAAAAATTGAATTATATTCATAATAATCCGGTGAAGCAGGAGATTGTTGCACGACAGGAAGATTATTTATATAGTTCGGCGGTGAGTTATGCGGGTGATAAAGGACTGCTAGAGGTGATTTTGGTTTAGGAAGGTAGAGGTTAAGGAGCGGATTACAAATCCTGATACTCAAGCAATCGGATTGCAAATCCGATTGAACAGAGCAGATTGAACAGAGAACGGAAACCTACTTTAAATGATTTTATGGCGAACTTTCATGTAAGATGTGATGTTGTTTAGATAGAAAAATGTATCTTTGTAATGTAGTAAGTTTGATTCATTCATGCATTTAGAAAGAGTAAGAAATGAAGAGACCAGAGATTATAGAAGCTATTCGTGAAACATTAAAACGTGTTGCTCCCAATGCGCAGGCTATTTTATATGGCTCTGAGGCGCGTGGGGATGCCAGGCATGATAGTGATGTTGATTTACTCATTTTAGTGGAAGGTGACAAAATGACATTGGCTAAAGAAGAAGCTATCACATTACCTTTATATGAATTGGAATTGAAAACAGGTGTTAGTATTAGCCCGATAGTTGTTTTGAAGAAATTTTGGGAGAACCGGCCTTTTAAAACACCTTTTTATGTAAATGTGATAAACGAAGGTATTGTCTTATGAAAGAAATTCTAGATAAGGAAAGTAAGAAAGCACTGGTCGCTTATCGGATACAACGTGCTTATGAAACATTGAGAGAGGCTGAGGTTATGATACGTGAGTCATTCTATAATGCTGCTATTAACAGGCTGTATTATGCATGCTATTATGCAACTGTAGCTCTTCTTTTAAAATATGATATTCAAACGCAGACTCATAATGGGGTGAAGACGATGCTTGGTCTGCACTTTATTTCGACAGGAAAACTTCCTGTAAAAGTAGGAAAAACTTTTTCTACATTATTTGAAAAAAGGCATAGTGGAGATTATGATGACTTTGTATATTGTGACGAAGAAATGGTAAACAACTTATATCCACAAGCAGAGACTTTCATAAATAGTATTCAAGAATTAATAAGAGATAAAGAGTGGGAATCTATATAAGGAAGGTGAACCGTCCCAGTGGATTTTGAATCCGCTTGCTTCACTTATGTGTTGTTGATTTTTAAAAGAAGAGATTATGAGCAATAAAATTTATCCTATCGGTATTCAGAATTTTGAAAGCCTTCGTCAGGATGGTTATTTTTATATTGATAAAACGGCATTGATGTATCAAAT
>NZ_JADPLO010000101.1:0-12330 GCF_015667765.1 Bacteroides sp. 1001302B_160321_D4
CCCCAATACCTTTACAATAACACCTTTTTCTCCTGTTTTTAATTCGGACAAACGCATAACTCTCAAAATTTTCGGCAAAGATAATTCATAACTTCGGAGCACGCAAATTATTTAGAATGTTTTTAAATAGCAGCCATTTTCTTCCTCCAAAAGATTTAGGAAAAATAAAAAAACTTATTGATAAACTCGTATCTTTGCAGATATGATACAACAACGCGTTACAAAATATATAGAAAAAGAACATTTGTTCTCACTGGATGCCAAAGTCCTGATTGCATTGAGTGGCGGTGCCGACTCGGTGGCACTGCTATGTATTCTGCACACAGCAGGTTATCATTGCGAAGCCGCACACTGTAATTTCCACCTGCGAGGCGAAGAATCAGACCGGGATGAACTGTTTGTCCGCCAACTTTGCAAAAGAACCGGGATCCATTTGCATACAATTGATTTTAACACGACACAATACGCAAAGGAAAAACAGATTTCGATTGAAATGGCTGCACGGGAATTACGCTATGACTGGTTCGAGAAAACGAGAAAAGAATGCCAGGCAGATGTGATCGCCGTAGCACATCATCAGGATGATAGCGTAGAAACCATACTACTCAATCTGATTCGAGGTACAGGAATTACCGGTTTATTAGGAATCCGCCCCCGCAACGGAGCAATCGTACGGCCTCTGCTTTGCGTCAATCGAGAAGATATCATTCATTATCTGGAGAGCATCGGACAAGATTATGTAACAGACAGCACCAATCTGGAAGACGAATATACCCGTAACAAAATCCGACTCAATCTCCTTCCTCTTATGCAGGAAATCAATCCGTCAGTCAAAAAGAATCTGATAGACACGAGCAATTATCTGAATGATGTAGCTACCATATATAATAAATGCATAGAGGAAACCAAAAATAATATTGTAACGACAGAAGGTATCCGAATCAGTGATTTAGTAAAGGAACCGGCACCCGAAGCTATTCTATTCGAAATCTTGCATCCTCTAGGCTTCAATTCTGCACAAATCAAAGATATTGCCTTTTCGCTTCACAGCCAACCGGGCAAACAATTTTGCAGTAAAAAATGGAGAGTGATAAAAGACAGGGAATTCTTTTTAATAGAAGCAATCGAATCTAGAAATGAAGTTCTTCCTCCTTTTCAAATCATCAAAGAAGAAAAAGAATACACCCCTGATTTCCTAATTCCACGCGACAAAGGAATAGCCTGTTTTGATGCCGACAAACTGAATGGAGATATTCATTACCGGAAATGGCAGACAGGAGACACTTTTATTCCTTTCGGAATGAAAGGAAAGAAAAAAATAAGCGATTATCTGACCGACCGCAAATTTTCTATCAGTCAAAAAGAACGCCAGTGGGTACTCTGTTGTGGAGAACACATTGCGTGGCTGATAGGCGAACGAACAGACAACCGCTTTCGTATTGATGAAACAACTAAGCGTGTCGTAATCTACAAAATAGTTTGAGGCAATTTCTGTTTCTTGAAGCAATCTGACAACAAAGCCGCAAAAGGAGTATCATACACCCGTGCTTTTTTAACGCAGGCTTTTACACAGGCACAACACTTGATACATTTAGCTTCATCTGTATGCAGTTCATCCCCTTTCGTTATAGCCCCTGCCGGACAACGGACCACACACAATCCACAATGGGTGCACAAATTTTCATCCTCCACCCAAGGAGTGCGGGGAAGCGGTGTTCCACTTTTACGTAACTTGATAACTTTCCTCAAAAAGCGAAACAAAGGAAAAAATGGCTGGCTCGGACGTTTAATAGCACGTACGTCTACCGGATAAAGGGTATCCATGCTATCAGCAGCCTGTATTTTTTCCATGATTTTCTTCCCAAATTCCGTAGCAAAGGCTAAATCCGACTCATCGGGACGTCCCACCGCAATCGGATGTTTATCAGTACTATATGAATGTTCTCCAATAAAAGTTGCCCCGGCAATCACTTTCAATCCATGAGGAATAGCAAAAGCATCCAGTTCCATTAAAGCTTTTTCATAAGCACGGTTTCCATACACCACCACCAAAACGGTCGGAGTATCCACTCCCCGGATGTACTGCAAACGCTCCATTGCCAGAGGAGCGACATGACCTCCATACACAGGCACTACAATAATGGCCAAAGCAGATGCAGGAATCACGATTTCATCTGCAATTTGCTGCGTTACATTAATAGGAAGGATATTTTTTATGCCCGTACCGTGAACAATCGCTTCCGCAACTTGTTTAGATGTGTGTGTAGGCGAAAAATAAATTAAATGAGCTTCATTTACTGTCATACCATTTTCTTTTATGTAGCAAAGATACACTTTTACGTGGAAAAAAATGTTTGATTGTTCATGAAACCAAAAAAAATTATTATCTTTGCCCCGTTGAAACATTCTACGATTCAACATATACATCCCTAATTCAGAATAAAAAACAAAACGTATGCTTGCATATCTGTAGCCATAAGCTGTAGTAATGCTGTCCGTAATTCAGCAAAAAAAGAAATATTAATAACTTACCATACTATATGTATAACATTATCCAATTAAACGACAAAAATCTGTCGGAACTTCAAGTTATTGCCAAAGAGTTAGGCATAAAAAAAGCAGACTCATACAAAAAAGAAGACCTTGTTTATAAGATACTCGATGAACAGGCTATTGTAGGAGCTACTAAGAAAGTTGCCGCAGATAAGCTCAAAGAAGAACGCAAAAATGAAGAACAAAAGAAAAAGCGTTCACGGGTAGCTCCTACCAAAAAAGAAGACAAGGTAGTTTCCACACCAAAGAGTGGAGAGGTTAATAAAACAAAAGAAGCCACTCCTGTAAAAGCACCACAACCTTCCAAGAAAGAAGAAAGTACAAACAAAGAAAAAGAAGCTCCTGTTGTAGAAGCTAAAGCAGAAAACGCTACTACTGCTCCCAAGCGTAAAGTGGGCCGTCCACGCAAGAGCGCTGATGCAGAAGAGAAAAAAGAAGTAGAAAATGTAACACCGGCTGCTCCCAAAGTGGTGGAAACTAAGCCTGTTGTTGCAGAGAAAACTACTGAAACAAAAGAAAAAGCTGCTCCAGCACAACAGCCGACTGCTGAAAAGAAAGCAAAAAGCAAACCGGCTGCAGAAACAAATAAACCAGCCGCAGAGCCAAACAAGCCTGTTGCAGAGAAAAAAGTTATAGATAAACCACAAAAGAAAGCCGCACCCGTTATCGACGAGGAAAGCAATATCTTATCCAGCGTTGACGATGATGATTTTATTCCAATCGAAGATCTGCCTTCTGAAAAAATAGAGCTTCCTACCGAACTCTTCGGCAAATTCGAGGCAACTAAAACAGAACCTGTGCAAACAGCACCTGAACAGCCATCTCATCCTCAACAGCAACAACAATCTCAACAGCAGCAAGCACAGCAGCAACGCCCGCGTATTGTTCGTCCACGCGACAATAACAACGGTAATAACAATGTGAACAATAATAGCAATAACGCTAATAACAACAATAATAATTTCCAACGTAATAACAATAATCAAAATCAGGTTCAGAATCAGAACCAACAACGCTTACCGATGCCACGTGCCACTCAGCAAAACCATGCGAACGAGAATCTTCCGGCACAACAGCAACAACAGCAGGAGCGCAAGGTTATTGAACGCGAAAAGCCTTACGAATTCGATGATATTCTCAACGGAGTAGGCGTTCTGGAAATCATGCAGGATGGATACGGATTCCTCCGTTCTTCCGATTACAACTACCTTTCTTCTCCGGACGACATTTATGTATCACAATCTCAAATCAAACTCTTTGGTTTGAAAACCGGTGATGTAGTGGAAGGTGTTATCCGTCCACCCAAAGAAGGAGAAAAATATTTCCCGTTGGTAAAAGTGTCGAAAATTAACGGACGTGACGCAGCTTTCGTTCGCGACCGTGTTCCTTTCGAACATCTGACACCTCTTTTCCCGGATGAAAAGTTCAAACTTTGCAAAGGCGGTTATTCAGACTCCATGTCTGCACGCGTTGTTGACCTTTTCGCTCCTATCGGTAAAGGACAACGTGCCTTGATCGTTGCCCAGCCAAAGACAGGTAAGACTATCTTAATGAAAGATATCGCTAACGCTATTGCAGCCAATCACCCGGAAGTTTACATGATTATGCTGCTGATTGACGAACGTCCGGAAGAAGTAACCGATATGGCACGCAGCGTTAATGCAGAAGTTATCGCTTCTACTTTCGACGAACCGGCAGAACGTCACGTAAAAATTGCAGGTATCGTATTGGAAAAGGCAAAACGTTTGGTAGAATGTGGTCACGACGTAGTGATCTTCCTTGATTCTATCACCCGTCTGGCTCGTGCATACAATACAGTATCTCCTGCATCCGGTAAAGTTCTTTCCGGTGGTGTGGATGCAAACGCACTTCACAAACCTAAACGTTTCTTCGGTGCTGCCCGTAATATTGAAAACGGCGGCTCGTTGACCATCATCGCTACCGCATTGATCGATACCGGTTCTAAAATGGACGAAGTTATCTTCGAAGAATTTAAGGGTACCGGCAACATGGAGTTGCAGCTCGACCGCAACCTGTCCAACAAACGTATCTTCCCGGCAGTCAACATTACTGCATCCAGCACTCGTCGCGACGACCTGTTGCTTGATAAGACAACTCTTGACCGCATGTGGATATTACGTAAATATCTTGCAGACATGAATCCGATCGAAGCAATGGACTTCGTTAAAGACCGTTTGGAAAAGACCAGAGATAACGATGAATTCCTGATGAGCATGAACAGCTAATTAGCGGTAAACGATAAATGATGAACGGTGAACAAACTGCGTCCTAATAATTGCAGTTTGTTCACCGTTCTCTTTTTTAGCCACCCCGTTAATCAATAACCACTTGCCGTTCATCCTTCACAATCCAACGTTCATCAGCAATAGTTCCCCCTAATCATCCATCACACATTACATTTTTGTACAAAATACTTTCACTTGCGTCCAAAACTACTACTTCACCCTTTTTTGCGTTTCCTTTTTTCCTACTTTTGTTTCAAAATCAACTATTACTTAATTCTAACCAGTAATGAAAACTATTTATCCATTCATGGGATTAGCCCTATGCGGCGTAGCAGCCCAAGCTCAAGAAAAGCCCAATTTCCTGATTATCCAGTGCGACCATTTGACACAACGCGTCGTCGGAGCTTACGGGCAAACACAAGGCTGCACCCTCCCTATTGACGAAGTCGCTTCACGAGGAGTTATCTTCTCCAATGCTTATGTAGGCTGCCCTCTCAGCCAACCTTCACGCGCAGCTTTATGGAGCGGCATGATGCCTCATCAAACGAATGTACGTTCGAACTCCAGCGAACCTATCAACCCACGTATTCCCGAAAATGTACCGACACTAGGAAGCCTTTTTTCCGAAAACGGTTACGAAGCCGTACACTTCGGAAAAACACACGACATGGGCTCCCTAAGAGGATTCAAACACAAAGAACCGGTAGCCAAACCATTCACTGATCCGGAGTTCCCGGTTAATAACGACAGCTTCCTGGACGTAGGAACCTGCGAAGATGCTGTTGCTTATTTAAGCAACCCTCCCAAAGAACCATTCATCTGTATTGCCGATTTTCAGAACCCTCACAACATTTGCGGATTCGTAGGAGCAAATGAAGGAGTACATACCGACCGCCCCATCAGCGGAACTCTTCCTGAACTACCAGCCAACTTCGACGTGGAAGACTGGAACAATATCCCCAAACCGGTGCAATACATCTGTTGCAGCCATCGCCGCATGACCCAGGCATCTCATTGGAATGAAGAGAATTACCGTCATTACATTGCCGCTTTCCAGCACTATACTAAAATGGTGTCCAAGCAAGTAGACAGTGTATTAAAAGCTCTTTACTCCACTCCTGCCGGAAGAAACACCATCGTTGTTATCATGGCCGATCATGGCGACGGAATGGCTTCACACCGTATGGTGACCAAGCATATCAGTTTCTATGATGAAATGACAAACGTTCCGTTTATCTTTGCAGGTCCCGGCATCAAACAACAGAAAAAACCGGTAGATCAACTATTGACACAGCCTACGCTGGATCTTTTGCCTACCCTTTGTGATTTGGCAGGAATTTCCGTTCCGGTCGAAAAACAGGGAATCAGTCTCGCACCCACATTAAAAGGAGAGAAACAGAAAAAGACTCACCCTTATGTAGTTTCCGAATGGCACAGCGAATATGAATATGTCGTTACCCCCGGACGTATGGTACGCGGACCGAGATACAAATACACGCACTATCTGGAAGGCAACGGAGAAGAACTATATGATATGAAAAAAGATCCGGGAGAACGCAAGAATCTCGCCAAAGATCCGAAATACAGTAAAGTTCTGGCAGAACACCGTGCCATGCTTGATGATTACATCACCCGCACAAAAGATGACTACCGAAGCTTGAAAGTAGATGCTGATCCACGATGCAGAAACCATACTCCCGGCTACCCCAACCACGAAGGTCCTGGAGTTCGAGAAATACTCAAAAGAAAATAAATAATAAAAAAGAGTGAAGACGACAAAGAAATCTTCACTCTTTTTAGTTCTTTCGCTGGCAAACTTACAAGCAAGCAGCGCACTAGTATAGCCCAAGAACACCGGCAAACACGAATCATCCGGTTCATATTAAGCCGTAAGGGAGACATGCTTCATTCCGAATCAACTAACGATAAAACTCCCGAAGGTCCGGAAATAGTTTTCATCTACCCCATCGCTTCCGAATCGAAATAAAGCACTATCTTTGCAAAGTGTAAACTTAAACGCTTAATTATGTATACCAACAAACAGATTTGGAGTGTCAGTTACCCGATACTACTAAGCTTGCTGGCACAAAATGTCATCAATGTCACCGACACAGCATTCCTCGGACACGTGAGTGAGGTAGCTCTTGGAGCATCGGCTATGGGCGGGTTATTTTATATATGTGTATTCACCATCGCATTCGGATTCAGTACCGGTTCGCAGATTGTCATAGCGCGACGCAATGGCGAAGGCCGCTATTCAGATGTCGGCCCTGTCATGATTCAGGGAGTCATGTTCCTGTTCGTGATGGCACTGCTGCTATTTGGATTCACCAAGGCATTCGGTGGAAACATCATGCGTTTGCTAGTTTCTTCAGAATCCATCTACGAAGGAACAATGGAGTTTCTGGACTGGCGTATTTACGGATTCTTTTTCTCTTTTATCAATGTCATGTTCCGGGCATTGTACATCGGCATTACACGCACTAAAGTGCTAACCATCAATGCCATTGTCATGGCATTAACCAATGTCGTACTGGACTATGCATTAATCTTCGGAAAGTTCGGTTTGCCGGAAATGGGTATCAAAGGGGCTGCTATTGCTTCCGTACTGGCAGAAGCCTCCTCCATTCTCTTTTTCGTCATCTATACGTATGCCACGGTCGATTTAAAGAAATACGGTATGAACCGCCTGCGCACATTCGACCCAGCATTGCTGATGCGGATCCTTAGTATCTCCTGCTTCACCATGCTGCAATATTTCCTGTCGATGGCTACCTGGTTTGTTTTCTTCGTAGCCGTAGAACGGTTGGGGCAACGGGAACTGGCGATTGCCAATATCGTCCGAAGTATTTATGTCGTATTGTTGATTCCGGTCAACGCACTGGCTACGACTACCAACAGTCTTGTCAGCAATGCTATTGGTGCAGGAGGCATCCAGCACGTGATGCCGCTCATTAATAAAATTGCGCGTTTCTCCTTTTTCATCATGCTGGGGTTAGTAGCGGTATCGGCACTGTTTCCGCAGTTCCTGCTCTCTATCTACACCAGTGAAGCCGCACTCATTACGGAATCCGTACCTTCGGTATATGTAATTTGTTGCGCCATGCTTATCGCATCCGTAGCCAATGTAGTGTTCAACGGTATCTCCGGAACAGGAAATACACAGGCAGCCCTGTTGCTCGAAACGATTACAATTATCATCTACGGATCATACATCATTTTCATCGGAATGTGGCTGAAAGCACCGATCGAAATTTGCTTTACGATTGAGATTGTGTATTATAGCTTGCTGTTGATAACAAGTTATATTTATCTCAAAAAAGCAAAATGGCAGAATAAAAAGATATAAATACAAGAGATTTTTGTACATTTGCAAGCTCAAATAAAGAGTAGACGGAAAAGTCCCTCTTTCGCCCAAGTAAATTGTAATTAGTAATTCGTAATTAAATAACTATGTTCGATAATTTAAGTGAAAGACTAGAACGGTCATTCAAGATTCTGAAAGGTGAAGGCAAAATCACCGAAATCAACGTGGCGGAGACGCTGAAAGACGTACGTAAAGCACTTCTCGACGCCGACGTAAACTACAAGGTGGCAAAGAATTTCACGGATACAGTGAAAGAAAAAGCTCTTGGCCAGAACGTGCTTACGGCTGTGAAGCCAAGCCAGTTGATGGTGAAAATCGTACATGATGAACTTACACAGTTGATGGGTGGAGAGACAGCCGAGATCAATATCGACGCCCGTCCGGCAGTCATCCTGATGTCAGGTTTGCAAGGTTCGGGTAAGACCACCTTCTCCGGTAAGTTGGCACGGATGCTGAAAACCAAGAAAAACCGTAAGCCATTACTGGTTGCTTGTGACGTTTACCGTCCGGCAGCTATCGAACAGTTGCGCGTATTGGCAGAACAAATCGAAGTACCGATGTACTGCGAACTGGACAGCAAGAATCCGGTAGAAATCGCACAACACGCTATTCAGGAAGCTAAAGCCAAAGGATATGACCTCGTTATCGTCGATACAGCCGGACGTCTGGCAGTAGACGAACAGATGATGAACGAGATCGCCGCTATCAAAGAAGCAATCAACCCGAACGAAATTCTGTTCGTGGTAGACTCCATGACCGGTCAGGATGCTGTAAACACGGCTAAAGAATTCAACGAACGTCTGGACTTCAACGGTGTGGTACTGACCAAACTTGATGGTGATACCCGCGGTGGTGCGGCTCTTTCTATCCGTTCGGTAGTGAACAAACCGATCAAATTTGTTGGTACAGGTGAAAAGCTGGAAGCAATCGACCAATTCCACCCTGCCCGTATGGCCGACCGTATTCTCGGTATGGGTGACATCGTTTCATTGGTAGAACGTGCACAGGAACAATATGATGAAGAAGAGGCTAAACGTTTACAGAAGAAAATAGCCAAAAACCAATTCGACTTCAATGACTTCCTTAGCCAGATTGCACAAATCAAGAAAATGGGTAATCTGAAAGACCTTGCCTCCATGATTCCGGGAGTAGGAAAGGCAATCAAAGATATTGATATTGACGACAATGCTTTCAAAAGCATCGAAGCTATCATCTATTCCATGACTCCAGCAGAACGTTCCAACCCGGAAATACTGAACGGATCACGTCGTACACGTATCGCCAAAGGTAGCGGAACGACTATTCAGGAAGTAAACCGCCTGCTGAAACAGTTCGACCAGACTCGCAAAATGATGAAGATGGTAACTAGCAGCAAGATGGGTAAGATGATGCCTAAAATGAAAAGATAATCATTCAATAGATCCAAACTGATTATAACAAAAAAAGAGGAAGTTTCGACTTCCTCTTTTTTTTGTATCCGGAAGCCTACGGTAGAAAGTAGTTTCTCCACTAACAAACTGATAATATACTGCTCATCTCCTGACAAAAATTCCAATCCTTTTGGAGAGTTCAGTTATTTATTTTACTTTTGCCCATCACCAATAAATACTCTGAAAATATGACTCTGATAGACGGAAAAGCCATTTCCGAACAAGTGAAACAAGAGATTGCAGCCGAAGTAGCCGAAATTGTGGCTCGTGGCGGAAAACGCCCGCATCTGGCGGCTATCCTTGTTGGACACGATGGTGGTAGCGAAACGTATGTAGCTGCCAAAGTAAAAGCCTGTGAAGTATGTGGATTCAAGTCCTCCCTCATCCGTTATGAAAGTGACGTGACCGAAGAAGAACTGCTTGCCAAAGTACGCGAACTGAATGAAGACGACGATGTAGACGGCTTTATCGTACAACTTCCCTTACCTAAACATATCTCCGAACAGAAAGTAATCGAAACGATTGATTACCGTAAAGATGTAGACGGCTTCCACCCGATCAACGTAGGCCGTATGTCCATCGGACTTCCGTGCTATGTATCCGCTACTCCCAACGGTATCCTCGAATTGTTGAAACGTTACGAAATAGAGACTTCCGGCAAAAAATGTGTTGTACTCGGACGTAGCAATATCGTCGGCAAACCGATGGCTGCCCTGATGATGCAGAAAGCCTATCCGGGCGATGCCACGGTGACGGTATGCCACAGCCGCAGCAAAGACCTGATAAAAGAATGTCAGGAAGCTGATATTATCATCGCTGCCCTGGGACAACCCAACTTTGTAAAAGCCGAAATGGTGAAAGAAGGTGCGGTAGTTATCGATGTAGGTACTACGCGTGTGCCGGATGCAACTAAGAAATCAGGCTTCAAACTGACTGGTGACGTGAAGTTTGACGAAGTTGCCCCAAAATGTTCCTTTATCACTCCCGTACCGGGCGGTGTTGGACCGATGACGATTGTATCGTTAATGAAAAATACACTCTTAGCTGGCAAGAAAGCCATTTATCAATGAAACATAGCTTGTTTCTGATGATTTTACTTCTCTCTTTGTCCTGCACCTCCCGGTCGCAGGCAAAGAGAGATTCTATCATCGATACCCTGTCGGACAGCCTTTCCGCAACCGACAGTATTTCCCCTACTGATACCCTACGACTCCTTTTCGTAGGTGACCTCATGCAGCATCAAGGACAAATCAACGCTGCACGAACCTCAACCGGCTATGATTATTCCGCCTGTTTTACGTACGTTAAAGAAGAAATAGGGAGAGCCGATCTCGCTATCGCCAATCTGGAAGTTACGTTAGGAGGCAAACCCTACAAAGGTTATCCTGCTTTCAGCGCACCGGACGAATTTCTGACCGCAATTCATGACGCAGGTTTCAATGTTTTAGTGACTGCCAACAATCATAGTCTCGACCGTGGCAAATCCGGACTGGAGCGTACCATTCAACTTATCGACTCGTTGAAAATTCCACATGCAGGCACATATATCAACACCGAAGAACGCGATAAGAAATATCCTCTTTTATTGGAAAAGAACGGGTTCCGCATCGCCCTGCTCAACTATACGTATGGCACAAACGGTATCCCCGTTACTCCTCCCAATATCGTGAACTATATTGATACAACAGTTATCGCCAAAGATATTGAAGAGAGCAAAGCAATGAAACCGGACGCAATCATAGCTTGTATGCATTGGGGAATCGAATACCAGTCGCTCCCGGACAAAGAGCAGAAATTCCTTGCTGACTGGCTGATTCAAAAAGGAGTAAATCATGTCATCGGCTCCCATCCTCACGTAGTTCAACCCATTGAAGTTCGCACAGACAGCGTGACGAACGACAAACATCTCGTAGTCTATTCACTGGGAAATTATATTTCCAATATGTCCGCCCGCCGCACCGATGGTGGACTGATGGTAAGAATGGAATTAGTAAAAGACAGCACAGTCCGTCTCAATAATTGCGAGTATAGTTTAGTCTGGACAGCCCGCCCCATTCAGTCCGGAAAAAAAAATCATCAATTACTCCCCGTCAACCTACCTGCTGATTCAATTCCTTTACAAGCACGTAACTCTCTGAAGATCTTCACAAATGATGCTCGAACCCTTTTCAACAAGCACAATCAGGGAATAAAAGAATATACTTTTTACAAAAAAAAGTAGTGAAATCTTTTGGAGATTAAAAGATAATATCTATCTTTGCACCGCGTTAGAGAAACGCAGACATGGTGGCTGTAGTTCAGTTGGTTAGAGCGTCAGATTGTGGTTCTGAATGTCGTGGGTTCGAGTCCCATCTGCCACCCCCAAAGAAACCCTTGTAAGTTAAGTACTTATGAGGGTTTTCTTTTTGTTGGTAGAATATCATTCAAGTGCTAAAGTTTTTCCTACTATAAAGTTGAAAAACATAAAAGCATCTGCCACCTGCAACGAAAAGCGTGTAATACACTAGTTAATAAATAGTTGGAACGTTGCAGATACCTGTGGCAGATAGGTTGCAGATAAAGTATCTGCAACACGTTATATAATCAAAGAAAAAGCCTTGATTCCTTGATGCAAAGCTATGGGATAATTGGGATCACTCTATGGAGAATTTGTGGTGTCTCTACGGGGAAACGACAGTATCCTTACGTAGAAACTGTAGTGTCCCGCCTTAGAAACTCTCGTTTCCTGCCGTGG
>NZ_JADPLO010000102.1:0-2062 GCF_015667765.1 Bacteroides sp. 1001302B_160321_D4
AGCTTACACAGGAATATATTCTGAATACTGCTTTGCAAAGAACCAGAATCTATCCATGGTATTATGATATAAGTCGGAGTGAATTTACTCTTGACGATCGTTATTTTGAACATTTAGGTATTCCGGCAGGAGAAAATAATACTTTGACAATGGAGGAATATGTGAATATGATTCATCCGGACGATCGGCAACCTATGGCTGATGCCTTTGTTGTACAACTTAGTGGTAATACAACTTTTGACAAAACAGTTCCATTCCGTTTGCGCCGGGGGGATGGTACTTGGGAATGGTTTGAAGGGCAGTCAACTTATATTGCAAACATATCCGGCCATCCCTATCGGTTAGTGGGAATCTGCTTGAGTATTCAGGAATATAAAGACATAGAAAACACCTTAATCGAGGCACGTAAAAAAGCAGAAGAAAGCGATCGTCTTAAAATGGCGTTTTTAGCCAATATGAGTCATGAAATCCGTACGCCGCTGAATGCAATCGTCGGCTTTTCTGATGTTATAGGTTCCACTTATGATGAGTTAAGTGAAGAGGAACGTGCCGATTTCGTGCGACTAATCAGCATCAATAGCGAACATTTAGTACGATTGATTGACGACATACTTGATTTGTCCAAGATTGAATCAAATACGATTAAATTTACTTTCTCCAACTGTTCCCTTAACTCTTTAATGATGGACATAGAGAAAGAACAGGCAATGAAACCTATTTCCGAAATTGAAATAAAGTCATTATTACCGGATGAAGATGTTTATATCAACACAGATATTACACGCCTGAAACAAGTAATATGCAATTTCATTAATAATGCCCGGAAATTCACCCAAAAAGGATATATTCATTTTGGGTATACGCTTGATAACAGAAATGCGGATTCAGTACAAATATTTGTAGAAGATACCGGTTCGGGAATTCCGCAAGAATGTTTGAATGAAATCTTTGATCGTTTTTACAAAGTAGATACTTTTAAACAGGGAACCGGTTTAGGACTTTCTATCTGTAAAACGATTGTAGAACACCTGCAAGGAGATATCTCCGTTAAATCAGAGATTGGGAAAGGTAGTTGTTTTACCGTTACATTACCATTTGATAGAAAAACAGAAGATTAGCGTCCTCTATATTCTTGAGGGGTAATACCAGTATGCTGCTTAAAAAACTTATTAAAGAAGGAGATATTATTAAACCCTAAAGATAGAGCTATATTTTTTACAGGTTCATCGGTCGACTTTAAACGGGATTTAGCTTCCATCAAAATGACAGAAGCAATCACCTCTAATGGAGTATTTCCTGCCGCCTTTTTAATTGTAGAACAGAAATGGGGCAGGCTAAGTCCTAACTCATCAGCATAGAAAGATGTTCCGTGATGGATTGTATAATGTTTCATGACTAATTTTAAAAACTCCTGATAAATCTCATACTTTCTTGATTGAGAAGACAAATACCAATTATTCTGTAACTTATATATTTCTGTAGCCCCTTGGATAAACATGGTAAGAACAGCTTTTACTATCTCCTTATTTTCGCGCGTCCTAAGTGAAGCGTATGAAAGAATAGATGATTCATAAAACATTTTATAACTACAGGCCTGAAGTGGAGATAAAGCAACTATCGGATTCTCCATAATTACCGGAAGAAGGTGCTGGGTAGCTTTCATCAAATTTATACTTTCTATAAAATGAGATGAAAAGCCTGCATAATAAATCTGGATATCGGATGAGAATGTGTGCACCTCTAATATGCAATTAGGCGGCAAAGTTATTAAATCATTTTCACTAATATGATGGGTATTGGTATTGATCGTCACCTCCATAGTGCCTTTTATACAAAGAATAAATAAGCCGGATTCAATCTTACATGGAAAATTCTTATAGCTCTTCAGTAAATCTTTTGCGAATCCCTCTCCTACAATATAATCAACCGGCAAATCATACTTTGGTATATTACTTTCCATTATTGCTCTTTTTGTTTGTCCTCAAAGATAGAGATTATTTAATTCCTATCTTTTAAATAATTAAAATCGGAACATTGAATCATAAAAAAATAACATCTATAT
>NZ_JADPLO010000103.1:0-12115 GCF_015667765.1 Bacteroides sp. 1001302B_160321_D4
GGTGTACGTCCGGTTCGGAGGCGAGTTTTCGGAAACCGACCATAGCAATATGGCACGGCGCTGGCTACTTAGCCTACTTTTAAAGTCTATTCCGGTTACCCTCTTGCCCCAATTCTTCGCGAAGAATACGCAAAGCCTTTACTATATTCTTATGAATAGCCGCAACACTTACATTCAATTCTTCGGCCACTTCTTTATATTTCTTATTATGAATATAGCATGCTTCCAATATATGATAATTATAAGGAGTCAACTTTTCCATAGCTTTACGAATACGCAAAACACGAGAATCAGAATGTTGTGAATCGACTTCTATCATTTTATCAGTTAATTGCGAAGTGAACTCTACATATTCTTCATGGATATTTTGCTTGCGAAGATAGTCAATGCAACGTGTACGAATGATTGTATAAAGATAAGTTTTAGCCGTCGCTTCTTCTATCTTTTCATAATTACGCCACAAATACTCAAAAGCATCACTTACGATATCTCTGCATACCTCAGCGTCATTTATAAAATAATATGCAAAATATACAAACTGTGCATACCATTCATTAAACATTTTGTCAAAAGTAGCCCTGTCATCCATTTAATATCGTATTCTTCTGTTATTTCTGGCAGACAAATATACATTAAAACTTAATACGCAGTTGCATTTGTACATCTGCTTTTTTATTTCCACAGATCAAATCATTGCCCGAACCGATCTCATTCCGGTCTAAATAGACTGTTTCGCCAAACTTGGTTATGAACAACCAGTGCTTATTCAGTTCATATCTGAAACGAACGGAGCAGCGAAATCCACGACCTTGGAAGGACGGTGTGTAAAACGTATAAAGCAATCCGCTTTCCGAAGCATATACACGCGAATCATAATCGTCTGTAAAAAAGTAACTGCCCTGAACGTCAGCAAACAGCCTGGCCCAAGGCAGTTGGGAGGATATCATTTGTGTAACCTGATATCCTATATTAGCAGCTCTGTCCTGAGAATGAAAATGATTATAATCTAAAGTTGTACGACTGCTTAACACATCTCCTAAAGAATAGTTCAAACGATAACGAAGTTGATGGTGAAAAATAGGAAGTGTTAGTGTTCCTTTACTACCTGTCCAATCCCGTTCTTTGCGTTTATAGCGGTACTTCAGATACATGGATAGATGGCTGCGTGGAGTGAAAGTGGCTTGAAGCAATCCGTCTGTTCCGCGAGAGGGTTTATTTACTCTGTATTTTTTCCACGGAAAAGAAAATAAATCGAATGAGGCGAAAAATTTCCAATAGGCAAAAGGAGAAGTCTCCATGCCGATATAATATCCCTGTTCATTTTGTGTCGTACTTCCTTCACCGAAAGAATGGGCGAACATAGCCCAATAGTTATAAGAATAAAACCGGTGTATCAACATGATTTGAGTGTTTTGAACCGGTGAATATTGCAAACGGTTCAAAGATGCCCAACCTTGTTTTCCTATGGCCGTCTCTCCTTGAAAAGAAAAACGATGCCAGCGATAAGCATAATCAATCCCCAGATTATAGAAGTTGTTTCCATGAAGATTGTATTTGGAATAGCCTGTTAATTCCGGTTCATAAGGTTGGTTGAAAAGGTAGTAAATACCGGTGATACCCAGTCGGATACGGTTGTGTTGATAACTCACGTTTCCACCTGTTAATTGCATGGTGAACAGGTTCTTTTTATCTGCTTCCTTTTGACTTCGATGTAGCCCGGTTTTATAGATAGAGGTGATTGCTCCATCAGTGATTACTCCATCTAATAAACGGTGTGAATAGAAACCGGAAAGATCCCAATCTTTAGATAAAGCAACAGTGGCAGCCACTCCCCGAAAATAATTGTATTCATCGCTGGAAGAGTGTTTCTTTATTCTGCCACTACGATTGTTGAAAGAAGAGGCATAGATTGTTTTTCCCATCAGATAATCAGTGCTAATCACTAATCCTTGTCCGAAACTAAGCCGATAGTTACCAACAGCTAATGCTTTTAATCGTCCACAATCTTTTAATAACAGATAAAAGGAATAATAATCATAGCCGTAGCGATTGTGTAAAGCTCCAAAAGGTTCTCCAGCATCTTTTTCAGCAACGACTCCTGCATAGAGCCGGTCACTATATCGGAAACTGTATTTCACAGAGTTATAAACAGAAGGTCCTAAATAGGTATGTTCATAACCTTTTCGCCTATAAAATGGGTATATCAAAGCGAGTTAACAGCTCATTTTTTCCATATTTCGCTGCGCTTTTCAACAGACTTTTCCACCGAAAAGCAGGTTCATTGTTAATAGCTTTTATACAGACAAAAGGTAGTAAATACTGGATTGTTTGCCTATCCATCTCTTCTACCAGTTGAAGTTCATAGATGGTTTTCATCTGTCCGTGTATATAGATGTAGGCCAGCAAATGTTCAATCTGAATATCACTAAGGAAAGGAAACTGTTCGAGTTGTTCACGGGTAGCAACATTCAAATTAACTGGTTCCTGCATACGATTGGAAAGTTCTTCCAATTCATTTTCCCAATTAGGAGTATTAACAGAGTTATCAGTTCCGTTATTAACGGATAAATCTTCAAGAACATCTTCTAAAAGACTTTCAGAAAGGTTTTGAGCACTACAAGCAGGAATTATTAACAGGCTGTTTATAATACTTATCAACCGTAAAAGTTGAATAGTTTTCATCAATAAAATGGTTTATTCTTCCTGCTTTTTAACAGATAAGGCCGCAAAGATACTTTAAATAGGTTAACATCGAAGAGAAATGTCTGAATAATAAAATTTTAATTCTATTTTTGTATCGTGAAAAGAAGGCTTAACATAGTAGTAATGACGCTGTTTGCTATTGTTTGTTGTTCGTTGCGCCTGCAAGCTCAAGATAAACAAAGCATCAATGGATATTTGGTTCCGATGTGTATCTACAATGGAGATACCATTCCATGTGTCCAGTTAAGAACTGTGTATATTTTCCGTCCGTTGAAATTCAAAAATGAAAAGGAACGCCAGGAATATTACCGACTGATCCGCAATGTGAAAAAGGTATATCCTATCTCCAGAGAAATTAACCAGGCCATCATTGAAACTTACGAATATCTTCAGACTTTACCCAATGAGAAAGCCCGCCAAAAACATATCAAACGGGTTGAAAAAGGATTGAAAGATCAATATACTCCCCGAATGAAAAAACTCTCGTTTGCACAGGGAAAACTGTTGATTAAATTAATAGACCGCCAAAGCAATTCTACCAGTTATGAACTGGTAAAAGCATTTATGGGACCTTTCAAAGCGGGATTCTATCAGACTTTTGCTGCATTGTTCGGAGCCAGTTTAAAAAAAGAATATGATCCGCAAGGTGAAGACAAACTAACGGAACGTGTAGTGTTGATGGTGGAGAACGGACAGATCTAAAATCAATCAGCTTATAAGTTTATAAACTTTATAAACTAATTGATCACTACTCAACCATACTAGTTATCATTTCAAGAATTAACAAGCTTCCTGCAAGGTATTAATTTCCGGTTTCTCAGAAGTTAATACTTGAGTTCCCAGCTATTAATACATATCATATAGGCTGTTAATACCTGAAAACTCAAGTATTAACAGCCTGAAAACGAACTATCAACAACTATAATAATAATTACCCAACACCCATAGAATCAACATGGCTCCATATAGTTATAAACAGAACATAGTTATTGATTATGAATGAATTAACTAAGCTATTAACTCGTTATAAACAACTTATTAACCAATCCTGTATTATGACTATTAGTGTAACTTTTTGAACAAATCCCAAATCACAATACCAGTAGTTACGGAAACATTCAACGAATGTTTGGTACCATATTGAGGAATCTCTATACAGCCATCCGAATGGTCAATAACCTCCTGCTGTACCCCTTTCACTTCGTTTCCCATTACGATAGCGTACTTCTTGGTTTTATCCAGCTGAAGTTCATCAAGCATGATGCTTCCTTCCGCCTGTTCTACAGAATAAACGATATACCCTTCGTTTTTGAGGTTATCAACAACATCAACAGCGTTATTAACATACTTCCAGTCGACAGTGAACTCTGCCCCCAGTGCAGTCTTATGCATTTCAGGGTGTGGAGGAGTGGCCGTTATACCACACAGATAGATATATTCAATACGGAAAGCATCCGAAGTACGGAACACAGAACCTATATTGTGCAAACTACGAATATCGTCCAGCACTACTACCAGAGGCAGTTTTTCAACTTGTTTAAACTCTTCGGCACTGATACGGTTCAGTTCTGTTATTTTCAGTTTACGCATACGTCTTTTCTTTTATTATGTTCTTGTCCACAAAGGTAATTCTTTTCAGTTAACAAGATGTTGATAACGGTTTAAAACCTGTCAAAACTATCGGCAAAGATTTTGAAAAATAATTCTTGCATTATTCAAAAGAAGGTATAAGAGGCCTTCGTTATGAACATTCCAAAAAACTAACCCAAAACTTTCTACACAGACATAAACATATTTTTCAGCACTTATCTGCCTGTTTATATCCATAAAGTTTTTAACTTTGCACTTTATCAACAGGGAGTTAATAGCAAACTCCTATTTGACGGCATTTAACAATGCTTTCATTGATAATGAAGCAAGTAGGATAGAATATCTTGTCCTTCACATCAGTTCATAACCAACTCATAAAACAGAAGTATGGACTAATAACTTATCCGGCAAGAAAAATCGTATTTATTTGCTAACATTATTAACAGGCTATCATCACTAACAAAGGATTTTTTTAAAAAGAAAGAAATAAGAATATTATTATGAATGAACTCATAAAGGCTATTAACGAGCTAAAGAAAGAAAAGAATGCAATCATTCTGGGACACTACTACCAGAAAGGGGAAATACAAGACATCGCCGATTACGTTGGCGACAGTTTGGCATTGGCTCAATGGGCAGCCAAAACGGAAGCGGACATTATTGTGATGTGTGGCGTTCACTTTATGGGGGAAACGGCAAAGGTGCTTTGTCCGGACAAGAAAGTGTTGGTACCCGACATGGCGGCAGGTTGTTCGTTGGCGGACAGTTGTCCGGCGGATCAGTTTGCACAGTTTGTCAAAGAACACCCGGGATACACCGTTATTTCGTACGTCAACACAACAGCTGCCGTGAAAGCAGTGACAGATGTGGTGGTGACTTCCACCAATGCGAAGCAGATCGTGGAAAGCTTCCCAAAAGATGAGAAAATAATCTTTGGTCCGGATAGGAATTTGGGTAATTATATCAACTCTGTTACGAACAGGAATATGTTGCTTTGGGACGGAGCCTGTCACGTGCATGAACAGTTCTCTGTTGAAAAGATTGTGGAATTGAAAGCGCAGCATCCGGAAGCGTTGGTCTTGGCACATCCCGAATGTAAGAGTACAGTATTGAAACTGGCTGATGTGGTAGGGTCTACGGCAGCATTGTTGAAGTATGCAGTGAATCATCCGGAAAACACCTATATTGTGGCTACCGAATCGGGTATCTTGCATGAGATGCGGAAGAAGTGTCCGCAGACGACGTTTATCCCTGCTCCACCGAACGATAGTACGTGCGGATGTAACGAGTGTAGCTTCATGCGGTTGAATACGTTAGAGAAGCTCTATGAGTGTCTGAAGAATGAGTCACCGGAAATTACAGTAGATCCGGAGGTGGCAAAGAAGGCAGTGAAGCCGATTCAGCGGATGCTGGAGATTTCAGCTAAGTTGGGATTATAAAGAAATTTGGTTTCTATTATTGTTCTTGAATGAATAACAGTTAGAAACTGTCTTAAAATAATTCAATTCTTTAAAGATAAAAAAATCCTCTCGGTTAATAAACTGGGAGGATTTTTTATTGTTGATTATTGAATCAATTATTTTTTATTTGGATTCTTCCGAGCTTTGAAGCATCTGGAACAACTTATCCAGTTTCGGAGCCATGATAATTTCCGTACGGCGATTCTTACTTCTGCCTTCGGCTGTTTCATTATCATCCACAGGCATATATTCACCGCGACCACTAGGCTGAATCTGCAAAGGATTTACATTGTAATTCTTGATGAGGATACGAACTACGGAAGTGGCACGGATCACACTTAAATCCCAGTTATCTTTGAATTGTACAGTATTGATCGGTTTGTTATCCGTATGACCTTCGATAAATACATCAATGTCCGTCTGCTTGTTTAGTACTTCCGCCAGTTTGCCGAGAGCTTCCTCTCCGCGTTTATCCAGGCGGGCACTTCCTGATTGGAATAATAGTTTATCGGACATAGCTACATATACTTTTCCGTCTTTCTCACGAACGGTCAGCTCGTCGGTACTGAAACCAAGTAAGGCATCTTTTACATTGCTCAAAAGATTCTGTACCTTATCGTTTTGCGCTTTAATCATATCCTGCAACTCATTGATGGTACGTTCTCTTTCGTTCAGCTCGTTTTTCTTCTGGCTCAACAGGGCATTTAGTTTTTCCTGTTCAGTCATGTTGACATTCAGCATACTCTGATATTGGCGGATACTGTTTCCCATTTTGGTCGTATCACGCAAAAGGTTCTTGATTTGTGCCGACATTTGCGCGTTTATATTGCGGCAGTCGGTCAATAATCCTTGCAAACTATCTTTGCTTATAGTAGCTGCCATTTCTGCCTGCATGAACTTCTTTTTTGTTACACATGAAGTACATAACAGTAACGTAAGTAAAGTAAATAAAGTAATTTTCTTCATTGTGTTTTATATTTTAAGTGGGTATGTATAATTAGCTTTGCAGAAACTCACAAAGTTTCTGTACAGCCAGTGCACGATGGCTGATTTGGTTTTTTATATCATTTCCCAATTCGGCAAAAGTCCGGTCGTAACCTTCAGGCATGAATACAGGATCGTAGCCAAATCCGGAATCACCACGTTTTTCTTTGATTATTTCGCCTTTTATCACTCCTTCAAAGAGATACTCCTTTCCGTCCAATATCAACGAAATAGCAGTGCGGAATTGCGCTTTACGGTTTTCCTTTCCTTCCAGTTCGTGAAGAAGTTTGAGCATATTAGCCTGGGCGTCATGTCCTTCACCTCCTGCATAGCGGGCGGAATAGACTCCGGGAGCTCCGTTCAAGGCTTCCACTTCCAATCCTGTATCATCGGCAAAACAATCCAGATGATAGTTTTTATAGATATAGGAAGATTTTAATAGCGCATTTCCTTCCAGTGTTTCAGCTGTTTCGGGAATATCTGTTTGGCAACTGATATCATTGAGACTTAGTAATTCCACTTGATCTCCTAAGATAGCGGCTACTTCTTCCAGTTTATGAGCGTTATTGGTAGCAAATACAAGTTTGCGTTTCATCATCTTATTTTTTGTTTTAACAAGGTTGTTCAATACTTTTCAGCCAGTTATTATTTCACTTTTAGCTTATCGAATCCTTCGCCATACACGCCGATAACAGAACTTTGAGAGATAAAAGCATTCGGATCAATGCGTTTTACCAAACGGAAGATGTCGAGTGACTGACGTTTCTTGGCAAGTACTACCAATACTTTCACATTGTTTTTACTGTACCATCCCGTACCGTCGAGTACTGTTACTCCCCGGTCGGCATCTTTAATAATCCGGTCGGCTATTTCGTCATATTTCTTTGAGAAGATAAAGAATTGAACCGATTGACGGGCACTGTTGATAATCCAGTCGAGCACAACGCCGATGATAAACAGAGTGACAAAACCGAAAATAACCCGGCGCCAGTCATGAAATATAAAGTAACAGGAACTGATAATGAATACATCACAAATCATAATCATTCGTCCGAGTGATACATCTTTGTATTTATTGACGATAGCGGCGATAATATCTGTTCCACCCGTACTTCCATTGTAGTTGAAAGTGATACCCAGACCTACACCGCACATGGCTGCACCGATAATGCAGGCCATGAAATCCTGCCCTGTACCGAGTAACAACGGTTTACCGTCCGGCGTCATATCCGGCGCTTCTACATAATTGTTCACCACCAACTGGAATAACCAAAGCAGAAAAGTCAGTGTAAAAATAGCATAAGTGGTTTTTATACTAAATCTTGGACCTAATACCCGGATGGCAAAGGTCATCAGAACTGCATTAATAATGAAGTATGACCATTGGATTGGAAATCCCGTTGCATAATAGATAATAGCTCCGATACCGGTAGTTCCTCCGGTAGTTATCTGATAAGGTAACAGGAATGCAGCCCATCCCAAAGAATAGCTTATCAATCCGAGAGTGATGTAGATATAATCTTTCACTTCTCTCATTACTTCTGCTTTTGATAGTTTATGCATAGGATTTTAAGTAATAGGATTTTTAAAGTATTAGGTATAAAGTATTAAGTATTAACCTGGCGGATATATTGGGATAGCGGCTACGGATAATACTTAATACTTATTACTTAATACTTTAAATTACAACGTTTACAATCTTCTTCGGAACGACAATGATTTTCTTTGGAGTCTTGCCGTCAATCCACTTCTGCGAACGTTCGTCGGCCAATACCGCCGCCTGAATAACGTCCGAAGCTTCATCTGCTGCAAATTCCATATTGAAACGTGCCTTTCCGTTGAAAGAGATGGTATAGTTGACAGTATTTTCTTTCAGATATTCTTCATTGTATGCAGGCCATTGGGCGTCGCATACGGAAGTCTCGTGTCCCAATACGTCCCACAACTCTTCGCAGACATGCGGAGCGAAAGGAGCGAGCGTGATAACGAGCTGTTCCAGAATCTCTTTCTTGCTGCATTTAAGGTTGAAGAGTTCGTTTACGCAAATCATGAATGCGCTGATAGATGTATTATAAGAGAACTGTTCAATATCACCTGTCACCTTCTTAATCAATTTATGAAGGCTCTTCAATTCTTCTTTCGTTGCAGGTTCGTCTGTCACCAGATATTCGTCCGTGCGGCTGTAGAACAGCGACCAGAATTTGCGGATAAAACGGTGTACACCGTCGATTCCGTTTGTATCCCACGGTTTAGACTGTTCTACCGGGCCGAGGAACATTTCGTACATACGAAGTGTATCTGCACCGTATTTCTCAACAATCATATCCGGATTGACTACATTGAACATTGATTTACTCATCTTTTCAACTGCCCATCCGCAAACGTATTTTCCGTCTTCGAGGATAAACTCGGCTGTTTTATATTCAGGACGCCATGCTTTGAATGCTTCCAAATCCAAAATATCATTAGATACGATATTTACGTCTACGTGAATAGGGGTAACTTCGTACTGATCTTTCAGGTTCAGTGAAACGAAAGTATTGGTGTCTTTGATACGATATACAAAGTTACTGCGACCTTGAATCATTCCTTGGTTTACTAACTTTTGGAATGGCTCTTCCATTACAGACACATCCATGTCGTACAAGAATTTATTCCAGAAACGAGAGTAGATCAAGTGCCCTGTTGCATGTTCGGTACCACCTACATATAGGTCTACATTTTTCCAGTACTGGTCTATTTTCGGATCAACCAATGCCTTATTATTATGCGGGTCCATGTAGCGGAGATAGTAAGCCGAAGAACCGGCGAATCCCGGCATGGTGTTCAGTTCCAGCGGGAAGACGGTTACATGGTCAATCTTCTCATTTTCTACGACACATTTGTTTACTGTATCCCAAGCCCATTTAGTTGCGTGTCCTAATGGAGGTTCACCTGTTTCGGTAGGCAGGAATTTAGCGACTTCCGGAAGTTCAAGCGGCAGGCTGGCTTCGTCGATCATATAAGGCATTCCGTCTTTGTAGTAAACAGGGAACGGCTCACCCCAGTAACGCTGGCGGGAGAAGATAGCGTCACGCAGACGGTAGTTCACTTTCACACGGCCCAGATTGTGGTCTTTTACATATTTCTTGGTCGTTTCTATCGCTTCTTTGATAGTCAGTCCGTTCAGTGAAAGATCACAGTAAGGAGTGACATCCGGACGCGGAGAGTTACACACGATACCTTCTTTTGCATCGAAACTTTCTTCGCTAACATCACAACCTTCTACCAACGGACGGATTTCTAATCCGAAATGTTTGGCAAATGCATAGTCGCGGCTATCATGAGCAGGTACAGCCATAATAGCTCCTGTTCCGTATCCGGCCAGTACGTAATCGCTGATCCATACGGGTACTGCTTCACCTGTGAACGGATTGATGGCATACGAACCACTGAATACACCGGTAACGCTACGGTCGGCAATGCGTTCACGTTCCGTACGTTTTTTGGTACGGTCGAGGTAAGCGTCTACTTCTGCTTTTTGTTCAGGAGTCGTTAATTGTGCCACCAATTCACTTTCCGGAGCTAATACCATAAAAGTAACACCGAACATGGTATCTGCACGAGTGGTGAAAATTGTGAATTCGAGGTCACTGTCTTTTACTTTGAATTGCACTTCAGCACCTTCCGAACGTCCGATCCAGTTTCTTTGGGTTTCTTTCAGAGAATCTGTCCATTCGATCGTGTCCAATCCATCAAGCAAGCGTTGTGCATACGCAGATACACGCAAACACCATTGGCGCATTTTCTTCTGGATAACAGGAAAACCGCCACGTTCGCTGACTCCGTCTACTACCTCGTCGTTAGCCAGTACAGTTCCTAATTCGGCACACCAGTTTACCATTGTTTCACCCAGATAAGCGATACGATAGTTCATCAGGATTTCCTGCTTTTCTTTTTCGCTTTTGGCGTTCCATTCTTCGGCAGTGAAACTGATTTCTTCGCTGCAAGCGGCGTTCAGTCCTTTGTTTCCGTAGATGGCGAAGGCTTTTTCCAGTTCTTCGATAGGACGGGCTTGCTGTTCATCGTTACAATAATAGCTGTTGAACATTTTTTGGAAGGCCCATTGCGTCCAGTGATAATATTCCGGGTCGCAAGTACGGATTTCACGGTTCCAGTCGAAAGAGAAACCTATTTTGTCCAACTGCTCGCGATAGCGGTTGATATTGTTGACGGTAGTGATGGCAGGATGCTGTCCGGTTTGGATAGCATATTGTTCTGCCGGCAGACCGTAAGCGTCATATCCCATCGGGTTGAGTACATTGAAGCCTTGCAGTCGTTTGTAACGGGCGTAAATATCCGAAGCAATGTATCCCAGCGGATGACCTACGTGTAGGCCGGCTCCTGATGGATAAGGAAACATGTTTAGTACATAAAATTTTTGCTTCGAATCATCTTCCGTAACTTGGTAGGTTTTCTCTTCTACCCACCTTTTCTGCCACTTCTTTTCAATTTCTCTGAAATTGTACTCCATAGTGATAAAGTTTTTATTTATAGTGATTTATACTGTTATTTCTAATTCGAGGCACAAATTTACGTGTTTATTTTCAGATAACCACGCTTTCCCTATTGACTTTCTTCTTTTTATTTTGTATATTTGAGGTCAATAAAATAAAGAAATAACAATGAAATATATAAATTTTATTACATAAAGTTCAATAGGTTAATGTGCAAAATTGCATAACGAGGATAACGAATGGGCAAGAAACTGTGAAGGTTCTTGCCCATTTTTGTTGCAATAATTCTATTTCAAATATTGAAAGTGTCAAAAAAGAGTTTATAATAAACTTGGATACCGTTTATAATAAACCCCTTCGTTATTTATTAAAAACTTGAATAGAGTTTATTCGATTTCGAGGTTTTTGTGTAAAGAAGAAAGAATGATTGCAATGAATAACTGGCATCTTCTTTTCTTATTTGGTAAATAATAGGTACAATAGGCTGAATGATTGTATTGATTATATTATTTTACAATATATCATTGTTTTGCTTGATAATCGATCATTCAATGTACAAAGTTCCTGTCGTCTGTTCAATCAGATCGGACTTATGAGTCAGTTCCGGATTGAATAGAAACCAGCATTGAGTCAAAAAAAATGCAGAAATCGTCTGTCATATCATATAATTCTGTAATTTTGTTGTGAAAGCCCTGTAAAACTAAAACAGCATTTCCAAGTTAATCTTTTAATACTAAAAAATACATATAAGTATGAAAATGAATTTCCATTGTTTTGAGAATCTTATCCCGATAATGATTCTCGCGTATTCTATGTTTCTATCCAAGTCATTTTATGAGTTTAACATTTTCTTAACATCGGTAAATTTAGCATTGTAAAACA
>NZ_JADPLO010000104.1:0-10652 GCF_015667765.1 Bacteroides sp. 1001302B_160321_D4
ATCTAGGGTAAATTTCTAACATTCGTATTTTTTTTTAGAAGAAAATAGAAGAATAGAAATAAGAAATATAAAAATGAAAAGTTGCAAAAGTACCCTCACCAACCCTCACCTTTTTGCGTGCGAAGGAGATGAAATCTTATTCATATAGCCTGTTTGATTTCACCTGTTCCGTATCAATAATGAATACAGTGTATCTTCTCCCGTTTTTTCCCTTATGAAATTCGAAGCCGTGTTTGGACATCACTTTTCCTAGTTGGGCTTTGGTTCCGTGAGAGTATTGATACCCCGTTCGTTCGCGAATCAATTCCGCAATTTCAGTGACCGTCAGATAATGCACCTTTTCGAAACGTTCCGGTTTGCGGATATGTGTCAACACCAGTTCTTCTTCCGGTGAGTGGAAAATGAAATCCTCGTTGTTCTCTTCAATCCGTGAGTTTTCCGATTGGGTGAACCAATACTGATACCCCGGCTTGTTGAGTAGATACTTGATTTGTGCATATAATTGCGTGTAGTTTATTTTGATAAACTCCATCGAGTTGACATGAAAGCAGAGAAAACGGCGGTTACCAGTGGTGTCGTGAAGCACTTCCTGATAATTGCATGTGCCGGCAAAAGAAGCCGTGTGAGGAAAGTTCTGCGAACGCCGCGCGTATGGCAGGCGGATGCTGATTACTTTGCGGGTAACCAAATCCTTGAAGATATTCAGTTCCCGTCCGTTCATCCCTTCAAACTCATCCAGATTGATAAGCATTGCCTGCGCTATTTTGGCCAGATCATCCTTGTTGTTCGGGTTGATAAGACCGGTAGAAAGATAGGCGCGCAATTCGGGCGGCAGCAGGTTGTTGATAAACGTAGTCTTTCCGATGTTCTGTATTTCGCTGCAAAGCAACAAAACAGTGTGGTTCACCACATCGTCTTGTGTGGCGGCAGCGCACATTCCCACCAGATAACGTTCCAGACATTCTACCCAAAATTTCTGGTGACTAGTATGCACGCTGTTGGCAAGGATACCGATATAATCCGTTCCGTCCCATTCAGGCAGCGAGTCTAAATACTCGCGAATAGGATGGTAGGTGATGCTGAAGTCGGAGTAGATCAGATTCTGAATCGTCTTGACGGTGCACGAATAGCCCAGTTCGTTCATCTCCATCCAAATGCTGTTTTCCATCATTTCGTCGAGAATATGGAAAGGTTCCGGTTGCTCCGTGTCCGTTTTCCTTCTGCGATATTCCATGATATGAAGCACTTCGTTGTAGCGTGTATCGTAATTTTCTTTGATATGTTGCTCAATCTGTAACATTCGCTTCTGCGTACTATTCAGCTTGCGGGTGTCGAATTCCTCGTTGTGTCCGTAAGCACTCCCGATTAGTGCGTCCATTTCATCCTCGGGAAGATCGGTGAACTGGCTCTTGATAAAAGCTGCCGCCTCTTCCTGGGGGACGCCGTAGCGATTGTACATACAAGCCAGGCAATGCAGGTAGTTGTTCCGGTTGCCGGTGACGTACTTTTCGGATTTATTGTGATAATAGTTCAGAGTCACCATTAAGGAAGCGTGCGAGGAATGGTAGTTGAGTGCCACTTGTTCGGTGAGGGGATTGTTGTCTGGTGCTGTCGTCTTTTTCTTTTTGCCGGATGCCCTTTTCTTCTTTTGAGACTTGAAGAACATCGGTGGCTGTTCCACGATGACAGCTGTGGCATCGGGATTGAAATAAATATCCGGATCGTAAGAGAACAGGCAAGTGCGGCTAACATCCTGCCCGGAAGTGTCGACCTCAACTCCGCAGAGCTGGGCATAAAAGGAAGCGATTTTGTGATAAGCAGCATGATGGAAATCTTCAATTTCCTGAATTGTTTCGGGCAATGTCCCGTCTGTCCGGCATACACGTACCACGATTTTCAGTCCCATTCCTTTGGGGCTGATGAAAGCGATGCGGGTGTGGGCACACTTTTTTGCCAGTGCGAGGATGCGTGCCAATGCTTCCTGTGTCTGATGGTCGATGTCTACCACGATGTATCCCAGATACTTGACGAGAGTTGCGTTTGAACGTCCTCCCCGATAGTTGGCTGAAAAGGTGATTTCCGGTAGTTCTATTTTCTTTTCGTTGGCTGCTTTCTCGCCTTGTTCCGCGAAGATTCGGCGCACGTCCTCCACTGTTTCCCGGTATGTGCCGTTGCTGATGGCCGATACGATTTCTTCTTCTGTCATTTCGGCTATGACGCGGTAAAAGTCTTGAAAGATGGTAAAATGATCCATGTTGGTTTGTTCTTTTTAATTTGCGGTTGCAAAGAAATTTGTTTGTAAAATAATAGAATGGAACTTTTCGTTTTTTTGATTAAGTTCCTAGGGTTCTCCCAAATAGCGTATGATCGTTGCCACTTGCCGGGGAGAGAGAAGGCGGTTGCGGGCACGATAGCCTTCTTGTTCGAGTTCTTGCAGGAGCGGAAGGTTGTAGACAATCCAACGACGTAGTATTTGTAAGGCTACTTTAAGGCATACGTTGGGGTTGTAAAGATGAGCTAGTTCCGACTTTTTATAAGTGCGGATATGAAACGGCTGATCCGGATAATACATGATGAATGATGTTTGGTTTATGCTATAAAGTTACTGAAAATTAATGGTTTATTAAAAGAATAACGTCATTATTATTCATAGAGTATCAGGAAACTTCGTTGGGGAATCCGGAGGATGGAAAATGTGTTATCTTTATGTCGTTAACAAATAAGGAACGCGTTCGAAATGTATGAAAATTTAAAATTATTTTATTATGGCAATGACAGTAACTTATTCAGTAGTGCCGCGCAAGAATCCTGCCAAAAAGGATGAGTCGGCAAAGTATTATGCGCAGGCACAGGCTTCGGGAGAGTTGGATTTTGAAGAGTTGTGCGAGGGAATCACCAGCCGGTCTACCTGTACGGAGACAGATGTGCGTGCCGCCATTTCGGGTATTCTTTATGAGGCGAAGCGTGCGTTGAAAGCGGGAAGAATAGTCCGGCTGGGTGATTTGGGTAGTTTGCAGATCGGGTTGAACAGTGAAGGAGCTGTGTCGGTCAAGGAGTTTTCAAGTTCGCTGATTACGGCTGCCCATATTATTTTTCGTCCCGGAAAGACGTTGGCGGACATCACGAAGATTCTTAGCTACCAGCAGGTAACGACGCGTGCGGTGGCCCAAACGGGCGGTAGCGGCAATGAAGGAGAAGACGATGACAAAGGTTCCGGTGGTGGTTCAGACGGTGGTGGAAGCGGAGAAGCTCCGGATCCGGCAGCATGATAACTTTAATATTGAATCAAATGAAAGAAATTGTAACTAAGATTTTGGATGTAATTATGTTCCTTGTGCCTTTCTTCGGAAAAAGAAAGCGGAACAGAATTGTGAGAGAGGTGCGCTTCAATGCTACCCATAAGGAAGTGTGTAATGTGAAAACGACGGAAAGGGAGAAGGACGATGAGAAAGATTAGTCTGATTGTGATTCACTGCTCTGCTACCCGTGCTGATCGCGACTTCACGGCGAAGGATGTGGACACTGCCCATCGCTTTCGGGGCTTTTCTTGTTGGGGGTATCATTATTATATCCGCAAGTCGGGACAGATAGAGCCGATGAGGGATGAAGATACGGTGGGTGCTCATGCACGCGGTTTTAATGCGATTAGTTTAGGAGTGTGCTATGAAGGCGGGCTGGATGAGAACGGAAAGGCAGCAGATACGCGTACTTCCCGCCAGAAAGAGGCGATGCATCGTCTGGTAAACGAGTTGTTGCAGCGTTATCCGGATGCAAAGGTGGTCGGTCATCGGGACTTGAGTCCTGACACCAATTATAATGGAATTGTTGACCCTTGGGAGCGGATCAAAGAGTGTCCCTGTTTCGAGGTGAAAGCAGAGACATGGTGATTTTTATCCTATTTATTACTGTGGTGGTTAATTGACCACCACAGTAGTGAAATACTCTTTAAATACCTCCGCGGCTTTTTCAAGTTGTTCGGGGGTATTTTCTTTTACGTCTTTCAGCTTGTATTCCTGCTCCATCGCTTCATACTTATGTACGCCTAATGTATGATAAGGCAGGATTTCCACTCGTTGCACCATCTTATATTTTCCCAGAGCCTCTCCCAAGCGGCGGATATCCTCTTCGAAATCGCTGTATCCGGGCACTAATACATAACGCAGCCAGAAAGGTTTCTCGTTTTCTTCCAGCCATGCTGCCGTGCGGATGGTTTGCTCGTTACTTCTTCCGGTCAGTGCTTGATGGCGTGCCGGATTGAACTCTTTAATATCCAGCAATACAAGATCCGTCAGTTTGAAAAGTTCTTCTACTTCTTCGTTCCAGATACCGCCGTTGCTGTCTATGCATACATGTATTCCCTTTTCTTTCAGTTCACGCACTAAAGGGACTAGTGCTTTGGCCTGAAACGTAGGTTCTCCTCCGGAGAAAGTGACTCCTCCGCGTTTCCCGAAAAAAGGACGTTGGCTCATAGCCATGCGGACGATTTCTTCCGGTGGGGTAGGTGTGCCTCCTTTTCCGGCTATCGTGTCGGGGTTGGCACAATACAGGCAGCGGAAATTGCATCCTTGAAGAAAAACGACGAGCCGTAAGCCCGGCCCGTCGAATGTTCCCATACTTTCGTATGAATGTACGTTTATCGTCATATTGAGTAGATCTGATTACATACGTTCGTGGAAGCTACGGCTGATAACTTCCAATTGATGTTCGCGGCTCAACTTCACGAAGTTTACGGCATAACCGGAAACACGGATGGTGAGTTGCGGATATTTTTCCGGATGTTCCATGGCATCGTAAAGCATTTCACGGTTCAGTACGTTCACGTTCAGGTGGTGAGCGCCTTTGGTGAAATAGCCATCCATCATTGTCACCAGATTTTCTACGCGATCCTCTTCAGTAGCTCCCAGTGATTTCGGAACGATGGAGAAGGTGTTGCTGATACCGTCTTGTGAGTCGCGGTAACGCAATTTCGCTACGGAACTCAAAGAGGCGATAGCACCGTTCTTGTCACGTCCGTGCATCGGGTTGGCTCCCGGAGCAAAAGCGACACCTTTGGCGCGTCCGTCGGGAGTAGCACCTGTTTTCTTGCCATACATCACGTTGGAAGTGATGGTGAGCAAAGACAGAGTAGGACGGGCATTTTTGTAAACCGGAAGTTTCTTCAATTCTTCGCTGAAGAAATAGACCAGGTCAACACCCAGGTGGTCTACCTTGTCGTTGTCATTACCGAAGCAAGGGAATTCGCCTTGAATATCGAAACCTTCTGTCAGACCGATGTCGTTGCGGCGTGCGGTTACTTTGGCATATTTGATGGCCGACAGTGAATCGAGGGCGATAGAAAGTCCGGCTACACCGTAAGCAAGGTTGATGCGTGGGTTGGTATCTACAAGAGCCATTTGGGCTTTTTCGTAGTAATACTTATCATGCATATAATGGATGATGTTCATCGCTTCGTTGTAAACACGGGCGATTTCTGTCAATACCTTCTTGTAGTTGCTCATTACTTCTTCGAAGTTCAGTGTGTCGCTGGTTAGTACGGGGATATTTTTCACCATTACCGTACCGGTGTTTTCGCAACGTCCGCCGTTGATGGCAAGCAGCAGGGCTTTTGCCAGGTTGCAACGTGCGCCGAAGAATTGGATTTGTTTTCCGATTTCCTGATAAGATACGCAGCACGCGATTCCGTAGTCGTCAGACTGGCGCACTTCACGCATCAGGTCGTCGTTTTCATATTGGATGGAAGAAGTGTCGATAGATACTTTTGCGCAGAATTCTTTGAATCCTTCCGGCAGTTCCGGGCTCCACAATACAGTCAGGTTCGGTTCCGGTGAAGGGCCGAGGTTGTAGAGTGTTTGCAGGAAGCGGAAAGAAGTCTTTGTCACCTTGGTGCGTCCGTCGTTGAGGCGTCCGCCCAGAGATTCGGTTACCCATGTCGGGTCGCCGGCAAAGATGTCGTTGTAAGATTGCATACGCAGGTGGCGCACCATACGCAGTTTGATGACAAACTGGTCGATCAGCTCCTGTGCGAAAGATTCTGTGATGGTTCCTTTGCTCAATTCATATTCCATATAAATGTCGAGGAACGAAGAGACGTTACCCAGTGACATGGCAGCACCGTCTTGTTCTTTTACGGCAGCAAGGTAAGCCATGTACACCCATTGTACTGCTTCTTGTGCGGTGTAGGCAGGACGGCTCAAGTCGAGTCCGTAGTATTCGCCCATTACCTTCATGTCCTTCAATGCCTTGATTTGCTCTGCCACTTCTTCGCGCAGGCGGATGCGGGCTTCGGTCATCGGACCGGTAAGGTTACGCAAATCTTCTTTTTTTGCCTCAATCAGTCGGTCGATACCATAGAGAGCCATACGGCGGTAGTCGCCGATGATACGTCCGCGGGCATAGTTGTCAGGAAGTCCGGTGAGGAATCCCAGAGAACGGAACGAACGGATTTCTTCGGTATATACGTCAAATACTCCGTCATTGTGCGTCTTGCGGTAGTGAGTGAATATATCTTTTACACGGTCGTCCACTTCCACGCCGTTTTCGTGGCAGGCTTTGCTCACTACGTTGATACCTCCGAAAGGCTTGATGGCACGTTTCAGAAGTTCGTCTGTCTGCAGACCGACGATCAGTTCATTTTCTTTGTCGATATATCCGGCTTTATGAGAAGTGATGGTTGAGACGGTGACATTATCCAGTGAGCGTACGCCGTTATTGGCTCTTTCTTCTGCCAGTGCTTCGAGGCAGCGGTTCCATACAGCTTTTGTGCGTTCGGTAGGTCCTTCGAGGAAAGAAGCATCTCCATAATACGGAGTGATGTTGTGACTAACGAAATCTCTTACGTTGATTTCTGTGCTCCAAAGACCGTCTTTAAAGATCTTATTTAATTCCATAAATGATAAAATTAGAGGTTGTAGTTATCCTTTTCTTTAGAGCGCACAAAGTTACAACGTTTTTTCATATAATCAGCATAAATATGCTCTATTTTATGCTTTTCAACATAAAATACCTAGATATTGCTATTCTTTGGAAATGATGTTCGTGATTTTTTTTTGTGAAAACTCTTGTAAGTTTAAAATATATTCGTACCTTTGCACCGCTTTTAACGAAAAGCACTTCTGATAAAGAAGTTTTGGAGAGGTGGCAGAGTGGTCGATTGCGGCGGTCTTGAAAACCGTTGTACTGCGAGGTACCCGGGGTTCGAATCCCTGTCTCTCCGCTGAAACCTAAGACATTAGGTAGTCAAATTAAGACAAGTCCCGTAAAATCAACGTTTTACGGGACTTTTTCTATTTATCCGGTGGACAACCGAAAGACATTCAAATGCCCACTTCAGACAAAGTTCCGTTACAAAATCGTTACAGGAAAATCGGGAAAATCTTCTGTAACGATTTTCGATGTAAGTCCTTGATTTGTCGCTCATTGACGTTCAAATGTCTGCTTATAACCCAATTATTAATTATTCCTTTGCAGAGGGAAGTCATTACACCCACTGTAACGGAGCTAAATTAAAAAAGGATATGAGTAAGAGTACATTTAAGATTCTGTTCTATCTAAGAAAGAACTATCTGAACAAGGAAGGAAAAGCGGGTATTATGATTCGTCTGTCGCTTAACGGTGAAATTTCTCAATTCAGCTCAAAGCTGGATATAGAACCTGATAAATGGGATACCACATTGGGCAAGGCGAAAGGAAATACACAAAAAGCCCGCCAGTTGAATGAAACATTGGAGGACATTCGTGCTTCGCTGAAAAACCACTACCGGGATATTGAAGTGCATGAGTCATTCGTAACGGTAGAAAAAATACGCAATGCATTTTTGGGAATAACGGCGAAACAAAGAACACTGCTGGAACTTTTCAAGAAACACAATGAGGATGCAAGAAAACTGGTAGGCATAAGCAAGACTCCTGCCACCCTCGCGAAGTATGACCGCTGCTACCGGAGGCTGGAGGAATTTATGAAAGTGAAATACAATATTTCGGATATATCACTGAAGGAAATCGGTCATATGTTCATTACGGACTTCGAGAACTATCTGAGAACGGAAAGCAAATGCAATGAGAATACTACGGCAAAATTCATGCAGACGTTCAAGATGATTGTAATCATCGCCAAAAACAACGGTTGGATTTATACTGACCCGTTTTCAAATTATAAAATCAGACTGAAACGTGTGGACAGAGGCTATCTGACGGATGCGGAACTGCAAAAGATAATGAAGAAGAAGTTTCCGACTAAAAGACTGGAACAGGTACGGGACGTGTTCCTGTTCTCCTGTTACACGGGATTGTCATATGTGGACGTGAAGGAACTGAAGGCAAGCGACATCAGAATCTCGTTTGACGGGAAACCGTGGATCATGACGCACCGTCATAAGACAGATACTCCGGTAAACGTACCGCTGCTGAAGATACCGCAGGCGATACTCCAGAAATATGAAGGTCAGCTCCCCAAAGGTCAGTTGCTGCCTGTGCTGAGCAATCAAAAACTTAATTCTTACTTAAAAGAGATTGCGGATTTGTGCGGTATAAATAAAAATATTACCTTCCATGTGGCACGTCACACATTTGCTACGACCACTACTCTGGCTAAAGGCGTGCCGATTGAAACGGTGTCGAAAATGCTGGGGCATACGAACATTGAAACGACACAAATCTATGCCCGCATAACTAATGAGAAGATAAGAAAGGATATGGAGGTCCTTGCGGGAAAACTGGATGCCATGTTATGACCTCCATGCTGAGATTCCATATATAATGTATAAAAGCAACTATTATGGTGAGATTTGGCAATTTTGAAGTGGAATATAACCGCAATGCACCTGATAAGGTGAGCGTAAGGATAGAAACGGACGACAAGGGCGAGGTGTGGTTGCCGAAATGCGATATCGCACGGGCGTATGGCGTGTTTGTACAGTCGGTAAATGCCGGACTGAAATCCCTTGCAAAAACCGGTGACTTTGATGAATACCGGGACGTGCGAGTGGAACATTTCACCTATAACGGGAAAAATTGCAGTGTGGACCTCTACAGTCTGGCAACCATCATTGCACTGGGATTCCGCATGAAGGGACTGAAATGCGAGGCATTCAGAAAGTGGGCTGCAAGACGGTTGGCAGAATCATTTGAAAAGAAGAAAAGTACGGTGATTCTCTGCATGAGCGGCGAAAAGAGAAACAGCTGGAACTGAAAGCCGCAGGATATGGCGGATATACGTGTCGGGATAGTCTCCCCTGTTCGGGAGGCTGTCCCGACACGTGTTTTATATAAGTTAAAAAATATAAAACCGCAAACGCGCTTATCCGTAAACCGATAATAATGTGTAACTTAAATCCCTCTTAAACCTGTAATTAAAGACAGAAACGGTATGGTGGAAGAATTTGACCTGCTTGAAGAGGTGGAAGTGCAGTTCTGCGATGAGGAATGCACGGAGTCGGTATGGCACGGAGTGAATTACAGCGAGAGCCTGTTCTGCAGGGAGAAACCGAAGTCGGAACTGACGGTAGTCATCAGAGAGGAAGGCATGATGTACTTCCTGACTGCGGACATAAAGGAGTTTGCCGGTCTGTGCCGGAAACACGGGTGGTACATCGTCTCGCACCAGCGGTTCAGCGAGGCGATGGAAATCGGCATGTGCCTGATGGAAGCCGGGAAACATGCGGGATGGTATTCGCTGGGCAGGTCGAAGGAATGGAATGCCATGATGAGGGATGTGTTGAACTTTACGTTTGAAAGGGAGAAGAAAATGGATTTCTATCCGTACGAAACGATGTTCAAGGGAGAAGTTCTTATAGACGGATGCAGGTGTCACTACCTGCATGACTATTACCCAACGAAGATTGAAAAGACGGATACACACCAAAAACGGGTAAGCAACCTGATATTCCGTTTTAAGGAAGGAGGACACTGTGGCGAGCTGGTCGCACGGATACTGGCACTGTGTCTGAAACATGCGGGATTCAACGGAACGAAGGAAGACACGGTACTGATACCTATACCCGCATCAACAAGGGAAAGACAGCGGAAACGCTTTCCGGTGGTATGCTACTACCTGTCGGAATGGCTGGGCATTACGGACGGTTTCAAAGCCATCTGGATAGAGGAAGACCGCGAGCAGCTGAAAGGAAAAGGAAAGGATAAGGACATACTGCGGAACCTGCAATTCACACGGCGGTATATCAGAGGAAAGAATGTTGTCCTGCTGGATGATGTACTTACAACCGGGGAGAGCTTCAGGCAACTGCAACGAAAGATGAAACAACTGGGGGCATTGTCGGTTATCGGGGTGTTTCTGGGGAAGACGGTAAAATAAATGTTCCAGCTTTTTAGTTTAATATAGTTTCTAATTATATTTGCATAAATAATTAAAAATCAATGTTATGAATCAACAGCAAAATATATTTCGTGTTTCAGCCATATTATATTCTAATAATAATTATATTATATCACCCAAACAAATATACAGAAAAATAATTGAAGATGCTTTATTTTATCAACAAGAATGTATTTCTGTTGATGAGTTGAGTAAATATATTGAAGAAAACTATTCTTTAGTATTCTCGTCTCAAGAAATTGAGATGACATTAGATGATACTAAATTTCAAGGTTGTTTTCTTTGTATCAATGACAAACAAGAAAAAAAATACACTCTGACA
>NZ_JADPLO010000105.1:0-10504 GCF_015667765.1 Bacteroides sp. 1001302B_160321_D4
TCGATATAATCATAATTAGCTGCTTTAGCCGGTCTTTTATAAAACACGTATTGTTATGTAACAACATCCGATTAAAATTAATTATTTTGTTTATATTTAATTGGATATCTAATTTTTTTTGTAAATTGCCATTATTTATATGAAACACAATTGTAAACTTTAAATATATTTATTATGAAAAAAGTAGGAAGACTTAGATTGAGCGAATTAGAAGGAAGAATGGATACTTTAACAAAAGCAGAACAACACGAATATTTAGGTGGAAACAATACATGGAGAATTTATGGAGGATATCTGTATGAAGTAGAAGGTGGTACCTTATTTTGTGGTGATAATGGTAAATTTGTATGGTTTCCGGGAATCAGCGTTAGTTCAGATTGGGTTACAATTCGACATATTGGTATGAGCAAGATGCTACTCGAAGAGGGGAACATGTATTATATGATCAAGGATATTATTACTAAACTGTTTGGAATCAATAAGTTTCTGAATTTCCTTCCGTTATTCCTGAAATTTGTTATTATTTAAAGATGAAAGTTCTATTATTATTATTTTGCTTTTGGAATGCTCAATGTTTGTATGCCAAATTACCTTTGGATATTGTTTCTGATTCTTTGCTTTATGTATCAGAAGACTTTTCGTTTTCTGATGCACAAGGTAAGGGTGTTTTAAAAGGAATACTTACTGTTCCTAAAAACTTGAGTTCATCTACAAGTGTTGTTGTACTCGTAGCTCCTCCTTTGCCTATACCACATGATTACTATGGCCTATTTTCTACTATAGCTGATGTGCTAAGTAAGAATGGAATTGTGACCCTTCGTTTTGATAATAGAGCATATATGGATAAATCATATTCTTCGAAAGAAGAGACTATTACTATGTTTGATCAGGCTGATGATGTGTGTAAAGCTGTGCAGGCTATAAGAAAGGATGTACGTTTTAAAAATAGTGATATTGGTTTGTTGGGCCATAGTGAAGGAACTGCTGTAGTATCTATTGAAGCATCTAGAAATAAGGAGATTCGTTTTATTGTTTGTTTATCTGCGCTTGGGATGATGGGAGCAGATATCGTTTATGACCAAACGAGTATGCCACTAAATCTGAATGACAAAATACCAGATGATGTAAAACAAAATATGTTATTTGCTTTGAAAGAATATCCATATATTGTAAATGAATGTAGTTCTTTGGATTCAATGTCTACACAAATAAGAAAAAAGGCCCAGAAATATTATACTTCAATTAAAGACAAGGAACGAATGTTTGGGAGACAATCGTTAGAGGAATATTGTCAATTGATAACTCAATGGTATACAAGACCTCGGATTGTATCATTTATTAAATATAATCCGGAACTATATTATTCAAAGCTATCTTGTCCGATTTTAGTTATTTATGGGAAAATGGATGGCAATTTAGATTATGCGAAAAATTTGATGGGTTTAGAAAGTATTATTAAAAAGTACCAAAAAGAAAGTTGTGAAATAATGGCAGTTGACAGTGTGGACCATGACTTTTTTAAAGTAAAGCGTAAGATTCCGTTCTTTATAAAGCGATTATCACATCATAAACCTAGTGAACCGAATCCTAAATATGAGTTAGAGGTATTTGAATATGTTGCGAAATGGATAAACCAAACGAAATTTTATTAATACCACATTAACTACTTAGAATATTATTCGTGGCAGTTAATGTGGTACAAGATATTAGATGTATTTTGTTGAATTTAGTATCTCATAATCAGCCCTATATAGTTCACGGATCTCATTAATATATTCTTCGTTATCTAGCTTAAAGTCAACATGTGTTGAGTTTTTGAGTCCATATTGTATAGGGACATTGTATTTCTGCAGAAATGTATCCAGTTTTTTTATTGGTACAATAAAGTCAACATCGTCTGGGGAGTAAAAATCAGATTGTCTACGTATATGTTCATCTTGAAGAATAATGCATTTCTTGTCTAATTCAAATCTGACGAACATCATAAAATGATCAAAAGTGGGTTCTCTATATAAGTCTAAGAAATGGAAATAATGTCGATACCATTTCTCTAAACAAAAGTATTTGTAGCATGATACTAGGCGCTCTACCGGATCTCTCCAAACTGCGAACTTGATAACTTCTTTGCCTCGTGTTTGTTTGTAAGTATCATAAGGAGACAAGAAACCGCTTTGTGGACAGCCACCGAACCAATCGTGTGTTCTGTCTTCACTATGCATAATATAGCCGGTTTTAGCATAAATAGCTATACTTTGTAAATAGGTGATTGCATTTTTAGAAATTGCGACAAATGCAAGATTATAGTTATCTATTTCACAAAAAAAGTTCCCTAAGTAAGGGGTTGAGTAGTTAACAGAAGTAAGTCTCATGATTTTTTAAGTTTGTAGTTTTAATAAAAATAGTTATCAGTATGTTTGAAAGAACAACTCTTTAAGTTCTATCTGTTTAATAAAATCATATAAAGTAGTCTTTCGTAGTATACAAAAGGTATTCCATACATTCTGTATAGAATTATAATATTTTTGCATGGCATTGTATTGTTCTTGTTGAGCTGATGCCAGTTCGTAAGCAGAAACTTTTCCGGAATTAAACTTGTGACTTAAAAGTATAAACTGCTCTTGTGAGAGTTGGTAGCTTTTCGTTGCAACAAACCACAAATTTATATTGTAATTATAGCTCTCTACCATATCTTTTATATTATTATCAAATTCAACTTCTGCTTGTTCAATTTCTATTATACTGTTTTGATAGTTATTTTTGGCTATTTGAATCTTATTCCGATTGATTCCCCATTGGAAGATTGGAATTTGGACTCCTATCATAATATTTTGTGTATGGTCTGCTTTTCTGTAAGCATCTATGAAATGGTCGGCATGCTGATTTAATCCATAACTTATATTAATATTTCCATTAAAACGATTATCTAGCTTTGCTGTAAACAATGTTTGTTCTGCTTTTAATCTTTTTTGTTCTTGTGCTAAAGCAAATGGGCTGTTTCGGTGAGCGTATAATGACGCAAGTCTTTCATCTATTTTAATAGGGAGATTAAACAGTGGAGTCAAAACTTCAATATTTTGATTAACCCATTCAGGTTTGCCTAAAAAAGCAGTGAGTTTTCTCAATGCTTTTTGAAAATTCTTAGAAGAATTTTCAAATGTATACTTATTATTGAGCTGCTGTAATTCCATTTGATGGTATTCGTATTCTGTGAAATGCCCATTGTCAAGTAGGGCTTTGCTGATAATAAGTAGTGAATCCGAGATAAGGAGATTTTTATGTGATAAATCTGTTGCGAGCTTGCTTGAAAATAAATTCATGAACAAATTTACTGCTTGTGTCTGGATATCTGCTATTTCTGAACAATATTGTTTTAATGAGTTATTATATTGTGCATACTCTATATTGCGCTGTTTCTTGTAATTGTGAAGACCTCCAATAAAAGATTGAGAGTAGTTAATAATAAGTGGGGTTGTACCGAAACGTTCTTTGTTTCCGGAGAATTCGCGGAGATAATTTAATCTCGAACTAATACTAAATTCACCTCCTGTAATACCAACTTTTTGCTGGATAGTCACTCCTGTATTGCTACTATTTGAGTAATCTTCTACATAAGAATAGTTTCCATTTGTTGAGTTTTGCATGAGTTTTTGTGAACGGTTAAAGTTTATAGGACTCAACGAGAATGAGAGAGATGGCAAAAATCCTTTCTTGTAGTTTTCAAATCTTAGTATGGTGTTTTTGTAAGATAATTCGACTTTATGAGCGGATGGTGAGGATAGACACCATTCATTCAGCACTTGCTCCAATGATATTTGATAGGTTTGTCCATGTAATAATATTGGAACACATGTTATCAGCAATGTTATCCATTTGCGAATCATATAAGTGTATTTTTAGTTTGAATGAGTTCTATTATTATGACTGTGAAGAAACCAACTTAAAATATTCTCCTTTTTTTGTCATCAGATTTTCATGATTACCTATTTCAGCTATTCTTCCTTGGTGCAGCACTATTATTTGATCTGCATTTCGTATTGTACTAAGTCTGTGCGCTACAACAATAACAGTCCTATCTTTAAATGCAGCATTCAGAGCTTCTACAATTTTTTTTTCATTAATGACGTCTAATGAGTTGGTAGCTTCATCTAAAAATAAGAAATCAGGTTCTTTATATAAAGCACGTGCTATTAGTAACCGTTGCTTTTGTCCTCCGCTTATTCCTCTTCCTCTTTCGCCTATCATAGTTTCGTATCCTTTGGGCATACCATTTATTTCTTTTGCAATTTGAGCCATTCTACACACTTTGTGTAAACGTTCATAATCAATATGCTCGTCATCCAACACTATATTGGCTAAAATGGTGTCATTAAACAATTTTCCGTCTTGCATAACTACTCCACACATGTTACGCCAAGTATGTAGATTGATACTTGCTATATTCATATTTCCCATTTTGATTTCCCCAGCGGTTGGCTTATAGAGTCTGACTAACAATTTAAGTAGAGTTGATTTGCCACTTCCACTTCCTCCGACAATGGCTGTAATCTTGTTCTGTGGGATAGTTAGAAAAATATTTTTTAGTACTACCGGTGAGTTTGGACTATATTGAAAAATGATATTTGATAATGTAATATCCCTTTTTTCTGGTAAAATAGAAGTAGTTCCTATTGAAAGTAACTCTTCTTCATCTTTTAGTTGTTTTATTTCATTCATACGTAAAAAACTGATTTTGGCATATTGGGCAGAAACAATGAAACTTATGAATTGAGTTAACGGACCATTCAACATACCAATAATGAATTGTGTGGATATCATTATGCCGAATGTAATATCACCCTTAATTACTGCGCTTGCACAAAAAAATACAATTGCCATGTTTTTTATATTCGCAATAAACTGTGCTCCCAGTTTCTGCATATTGGTGATATTTAAGACTCTCTTGTTCACTTTGTAAAGTCGGGCTTGTATCTCTTCCCATTTCCATCTCCGGTATCTTTCGTAATTATAAATTTTGATGTCTTGGATGGCAGACACCGTTTCAACCCAATAGCTTTGATCTTGAGATACTAGTTCGAAATATTCCCAATCCAGTCTTTTTCTGATACGAAGAAATAATAATACCCAAGCGACGTATAGAATAGAACCTCCTAAGAATATATAAAAGATAATCGGATTGTAGGTTAACAATATAATTCCGAATATGATAAATGTCAGAATCGAGAATATCAAAGATAGTGAATTATTCATTATGAAATTCCGAATACGTTCATGGTCTCGTGCTCGTTGCAAAATATCTCCTAAAAGTTTATTCTCGAAAAATGTAACCGGAAGTTTCATGAGCTTTATTAAATAATCGGATATCAGGGCAATGTTCACTCGTGAAGTGATATGCATCAGAATCCAATCACGTATGACATTAAATATGGTAATACTTACAAGTATACTAATATTTCCAATTAATACCATATTTATGAAATTTATATCTGACGACTTGATACCTACATCTATAACTGCTTTGGATATGAAAGGTAACATCCCTTGTAAAAGGGTAACTACGAGCATAATGAAAAATATAGTTGCGAAGCTGTTTTTGTATGGGATGAAGTAACGTAGGATACTAATAAAACTATTTTTCTCTATTTCTTTTTCAACTTTGCTCCTCTTGAAATCAATTGTGGGTTCTATTGCTAAAAGAACGCCTAGAGTTTCTCCTTTTTTATACCATCCGGCTTTGAAGTCCTCATGTGTATATTTGATACGTCCTTTGGCAGGGTCAGAAACCCAAATGTATTTTTTATTGGCATGATAAACTACAATGAAATGTGAATCTCTCCAAAAGAGGATAGCAGGAAAAGGGATTTTATTGATGATATCATCTAATGTACATTTAATGGCTAATGTGCGTAATCCGAGACTTTCGGCACCGGTGCTAAGATTCTCCAGTGAAACCCCTTGTTTAGTAATACCACATCTGTCTCTTAGGTATTGTAATGAATAGAATCGTCCGAAATATTTGGCTATGATTTTTAAGCAAGCCGGGCCGCAATCTTGTGAGTCCATCTGATAATCGACGGGAAATCTGTGTAATATCATTATATAGTATTATTTAGAATGATTATTGTTCAATATTAGCTCTTAGATTATCAAAAAGTCTTTCTATAAGCCGTTTGGGCCTTGTTATAATTTCGACTGTCCCATGTGACTCAAAATCAAGATCAAGAGTTTGATCGAAGTTTGTTTTCAAACCATCAGGAAAGGAAATGAGAACCCGATAAACATTGCCTTCTTTAGTGGCGTCAGTGGATGATTGTTCTATTTTATTGGATATACGTGATATAGAACTGACTTTTCCTTTAATTAATCCATACTCCATATATGGATAATTACTGACCTTTATATTGGCTGTTTGTCCTATTTTTACTTTACCAATGCCGAATGAGGGTACAATTACTTCCCCTACGATCTCATTTTGATTGGGAAGTATGGAAAAGAGTTCTTGTCTATTTTGTACGAAGTAATTTTCTCTCCAAAATCCTAAGTATTCTAATTGTCCATCTAATGGGCTTATTTGAAGATATTGCTTTTTCCAGGTATATATTATATTTGTTAATTGAAATTTACAGGCAGATAAGTCTTCTTTTAATTTTTCCAGTTTTTCTTGTTCTTCTAATATATACTGTTGTATTTGTTGTTCGTTTCTTCTTATTTGAGCCATATGGGATAGTCTACTGCTCTGTAGCTCTTTGTATACACTTTGCAGGTCATAGTAGGAACCTTGTTGACGATTATACTCTTGTGTGCTAATAGCTTTTACTTGATTTAATGTACTGTCTCTATTTAGTAGTTCCCCTTCAATTTTTAGTTTTTTCTCTTTTAAAAGAAGTTCTTTATCTAAATTTTTTATAATGTCAGCATTAATCATATTTTGTTGTTGGAGGCTGTTGCACATTATTTTGTAAATATCGGAATGCAATGCCCGGTAATATTGCGAATGGGCAATACTGAAAGAATTGAAAGCAGAGCTAATGCTTCCCAAAATCAATTCAGGCACAGAAGGAAAGTCTTCAAGGTTATTATTATGAATCATTAATAGAGAATCTAGTAATAAAACATCCCTATAATTTGCCTCATTTTCTATGTAAGCTATTATCTGTCCTTCATTGATAGAATTTCTATCTTTACATATAAGATGTAATTTGCCGGAAGCATTGGCAACCAGCTTAATTGGTGCTAAATGAGCTGTGATGGAAATCTGTCCATCTACAGTGTCCGGATACTTTATAATAAATCCTAATGAGATAATTATAGTAACTAATAATGATGTAAGCCCTATTGCGTAAGTTGCTCCTCTCGTAGGCATTCTATCTATTATTGTTTGTACTTCTTCGCTACGTTGTATAGCTTCTTCTTTTTTTTCTTCGTGTGTTTCCATTATAAATACAGTCTTGTATTTGACTGTTACAAAGGAAGAGTATTTCGATATGAAAAAGGGAAAAGTATTGTTCAATAAAGGAAAAATACTGCTCATAAGTTCATTATTTTTTTTTGCACTGCTCTTTTCGGGCATATTTATATCATAATGGGCTGATTTTGTCCTTTTTTGGATATATATTTTCCTTATTTCCAGCAACTTTAAGTGACCTTTGCGAGTACTAAAACACACAATATATTATGAATACATTCTTTTCGGTAATAATGCCTACCTACAATCAGGCATCTTTTATTAGGCGAGCAATTCTTAGCCTGCACAAACAGACTTATCCGAATTGGGAACTGATTATAATTAATGATGGTTGCACAGATGAGACGGAAATATTTATTTCTGATTTTTTAGTTGATGAAAGAGTCGTATATATAAAAAATGAGACTAACCAAGGATTAGGCTATGCTTTGAATCAGGGACTCGAAATTGCTAAGTACGATTTAATAGCTTATTTGCCTTCTGATGATTATTATTTCGAGAATCACTTAGAAACTATTAAATCGTCTTTTGATGGTGATGATGACGTAGAACTTGTATATACAGGTGTACGATATGATGTAAGGGACACTTTATTTGGTGCTCATGATACAGAAAGTAGTGGCACTCGCAGAGGCTTTGCAATGCAACTTGTTCAAACAGCACATAAAAAGGTAAAGGAACGCTGGGTTGAACGTAATGAATGGCTTAGTGATGATTTATTTGCTATGTATTGGAGAAAGCTTACACCTTACGGAGCATTTGTAAGAACTGACAAAATTTCTTGTTTTTGGACTTCCCATCCATTTCAACGTCACTCTATTATAAGTGAGAAGTATAGTGGAGGTCTGAATAAGGCTAGAAGTTTCTATAAGATTCAGTCTCCAGTAAAGCTTAGAATTGCAAAGGAAAAATATCTTGACGAAGAAGAATTATATAGTAATTTTAGAGAGCTGGTTCCTGTAGCCCAAGATTCATTAAAGATATTAATTGTAGGAGAATTAGCCTATAATCCCGAACGAATTTTTGCATTAGAACAGGCTGGACATAAATTATATGGATTATGGATTCCTCATCCTAATTGTAGCTTTGCTACTGTAGGGCATTTACCTTTTGGACATATAGAAGACTTGTCTAATAATAACTGGCAGGAAGAAATAGAAAGAATACAACCGGATGTAATTTATGCTCTATTAAATTGGGAGGCTGTTTCATGGGCATATAAGGTTTTAAGAGCTTTCCCGGATATACCTTTTGTCTGGCATTTTAAAGAAGGTCCTTTTGTTTCTTTGCGTGGAGGAAATTGGAATAAATTAATTTACTTATATGTACATTCTACTGTAAAAATATTCTTGAATGATGTTGTGAAACAATGGTTTGAACAGTTTATTCCTACGGTGGGACTATCATTTGTGATGGATGGGGATTTACCTAAAGAAGAATATTTTAAAGATAATTTTTCTTCGAAATTGTCTGCCAAGGATGGAGAGGTACACACGGTCGTTACAGGGAGAATGATTGGTATTTCTGATAGAGAACTGAAAATTCTAGCAGATAATAAGATTCATATTCATCTCTATACCGAGAATTATCATGCTTCGCGAGCTAAACAATTAAAATGTTTTCAAATAAAATATCCGAATTATTTCCATCTTCATTCACACTGTTCTCCTGCCAACTGGACAAAAGAACTTTCTCAATATGATGCAGGCTGGATGCATTGCGTGCGTAGTAGTAATGGAGGGGATTTGTTAAAAGCAACTTGGGATGATTTGAATATGCCTGCAAGAATCAGTACTTATGCCTCGGCAGGTTTACCCATTATACAAATTGATAATTCCGGAAATATAGTAGCAGCTGAAGAATATTTGAGAAAGCTGGATATAGGTTTGTTTTTCAGTGACTTTTATGATTTATCAAATAAGTTGAAGAATACAGATGCGATAGAAATTCTAAGAAATAATGTTCTTGCGAATAGAAAGAAATTCTGTTTTGATTATTATGTGCCAGAGTTAATTTCATTATTTAGAAAAGCTATAAATAAAAAGAAATATGAATGAGTTATTACGGAAAATCGCAAATACAGTAATTGCCAATTTAGATAATACAACAGAAATAGGTTTGTTTAAAGGTAGAATGGGACTTACTATTTTTCTATACGAGTATGCCAGATATTCCGGTAACTCTGTATATGAAAAGATGGCAGATACATTGATAGATAGAATATATACTCAATTTAAGCCGGGAATTTCATTTAGTATGATTGATGGGAGTGCAAGCATAGGCATTGGGTTGAGTTATCTATTACGGAATCATTTTATAGAGGGTAATATTGATAATATTTTGCAGGATTTAGACAGAAAGTTATTGGATAGTTCTGAAGACGTTTTATTTAAGGAAACGACATCTATAATTCCTGTTTTCTCTTCCGGTGCATATTTACTTTCACGTCTGCCATTATGCAGTGTAGAGCAGAAGGAGAAGTGGATTACGAATATTATAGATACGGGTATCTCTTTTATGTGGAAAATAATAATAAGGAAAAAGTTTGAGCCAAAGCTTTCACTTTTGAATTCCATGTTTTTAGTTTATAATCAATTGATGAAATATAATATTGATAAAGAAAATGTATTGCAATTACAAAAAGATTTGTTGCGCCTTTCTGTCAATGCACTAGAAAAGAGATATTATCAATTTTCTGATATCCTATTGTTGAAGTACATTCTACCTTTAGTTCCAAAAGAAATTAGTATTGATGGCCAGTCTCGCTTGCGTTCATTATTATCCGGAATAAATATGGATGATTTTAACATAGAGGAATGGAATAATGGTTTGTGGTGGTGCTTTGTATATGACATAACTTCTTTGGAATATTCTATAGAGGCTATAGAAAAATATGTTGATCAAAAAATGCTGGACTATTCGTTTGATTTGGATGATATCAATAGCCAGTTTTCTGTTTTGGGACTGAATTTAATAATAAAAGAAAAATAGAATGAAAAAAGTTGGTAGATTAAATTTATTTGAATTAAAAGATAGGATAAA
>NZ_JADPLO010000106.1:0-10138 GCF_015667765.1 Bacteroides sp. 1001302B_160321_D4
GACAAAGAACGATTCGGACCAAATGGGCCAAGTTTATTTAATTTTTAATTCGTCCCAATTTTAATGGGACACTAATGAAATAAAAAATAAAAATAATATATATATGCCCTTTTCAACGTTTCTCGCCTTTCCATGCACGTTTGTCCAAAACGTTTTTGATAGAATGAAGGGGAGGAGAGGGGAGCGAAAAAAGAAAACCCGGTACGCTGAAGCGCACCGGGAAATAATACTATCGCGTATATAACAGAAATGTCTCGACTTATGTTAACGCAAGTCATCAGGATAAAATACTTGAGAAATCAGTTCGTATTCACGAGGTAGAGATTTGACACCTACAACTACGCAAATCCCTTTTGCTGCAAGCTCATATAGTCTCTGTGTCGTGATGATAGAACCGCGAAAGTTGTAATTGCTGCATAATACAAAATATGCAGTTGATAGGTCAATGGAATAGATGTCCTTGTGTATGATCTTCTTTCCATCTGAAGGTACTTTTGCAAATCCTAAACGAACGGCCAGGCGCGACATGAGTTGTTCTCGGTCATCTGCAGTCGGTGCGATGATAACCATTATTTTATTCTCTTTTTTTATCGTCATAATGTTGCGTGTTAAAGCGAAATTTTGTATATTTACAGAGTAATAAATTGGGATAATCTACTCATCTGCGATTAGAGTAGAAGTGAGGCTTAGTTGTAGCCGGTACCATTTTCGGCACATGTCGAATTGCATTATAATCATCAGAAAATTCCAGAAAACCCTCTAAGCTGTTCTTTCGAATCATTTCTTCCATCATATACATAGTCGCTATTTTTATGAATAAATCGCGTGATGCCGGCTTGCAATATTCGTCAATACGAATGCTATCACCTTCAGGAATAGCGGCCAGAATGTTATTTACTGCATGGTAAAATCGCATGAATCGATCCGGGTTCTTATGGAAGATAGGCATGACTTCATCTAATACATCTTTATAACTCTGCATTTTCATATCTGTATTGTTTTACGCCAATTCTTGAATATTCTTCAAGAAATTGCAAGTTCCTAGTTGGTTCTATTCATTAAAAAAACTTGGTCTTTTAACAAAAGCACATTTCTGTTATGAGGTTATTTATTTATTTTAAATTCAAAAATATTATCTATCAAATTATCCACAAAGACATTATTTAAAGCATCATATTTTTCACTCCAACTTGATTTCTTGTAGTAATCTAAAATCTGGTTTGATGTGCGTTTTATGCTTTTAATGTGCGTATATAGGGGGGACTTATTCAGGTATAACTTGCTAGGAAGTACTTGCAAACAGTAATGTTTTCCAATATAATCTTGTATAGGTCCATCATCTTGTATGATAAAATAATATTCAATCCCGTATTTTTCAAGCCAATAAGCAATCCTGTATGCAAAATAGCAACATCCACCAGAGTTTATATTATACAGCCTATCTAGTTCATAGGCTGTATAATTCAGTTTTGTAACTACAAATTCCATGATTTACATAAAGTTTACATCACATCTTTTGAAGCAATACATTGCTCTTACACGTTCTGCATCAGATATATTTTTCTCTATCCAACTAAACGAAATTTTCTTTTTCATAAGACATTAAGCTTACCTATACAGCATTAGGTTCAAGTTCTATTCTGTTTTATGCAATTAATATTTCTCTCCATTCGATAGATAAGTAGCCGGGTTCTGGGGCTGGTCCGTACCATGCAAGATACCATTTGCCATATTTATTGGCTCGCCACATTTTACCCTCATACTTTCCGGTCGGTATGGTATAAGAATACTCCGGCAACCCTTTAAAAGTTTGTTCGCTCATGAGTGCATGAGTTTTATCCAACTCAATGTAACGTCTATGCGGTTGTTTCCAACTTTGCCCTGACGGGTCGGTGATTGGCGGTATTATTTGTTCTCCATTCATTTCTGATTTGTTATTAGTTAATTCTGTCAAGCCAATCACGAACGCATTTTTCCACTTCTTCATAGCTGACAAACGTTCGTTTTTCAACAACTACTAAGTGTCGCATTAATTCACCGCGAATCATTCCTGTATCATCCTTCCAAACGTTTATAGCTCCGTTATTTCCGGAAGAAGTACACGCATATCCCAATTCTAGTGTCGGTTCTATATCGATAGTATCGTTAATCCAATATGCATCAACCTTACGCCTTTTTACTCCCGGAAGCCCGTCTAGTTGACAAAAAGGCTTTTCCTTCTTTACGACTATATTCTTATTCATTTCTGATTTGTTTTGATGGTTAATGTGTTTCAAAATAAAGAGGAATAATCTCTTTATTATCAACTTCAAATTCTTGTACAAAGCTATTATCAACAGTTTCGAGCCGTAATTCAAAACCGTCTTCAGTGCAACACATCGTAATATCTTGCATTTTACGCAATGGCATTTGTTCATACTCTAAACATTTACTAAAGAAATCCTTTACAACCCTTGTGTATCTGTTTTGAAATTCAATTGCATTCATAATTATTCTTGTTTTACGCCAATCCTTGATAATTCTTCAAGAACTTGCAAGGTCATTACTTGGTCTTATTCATTAAAAAACTAGGTCTTTTAACAGTTTGCTATTTTGATTTGATAGCTAGTACTTCTTCCCATGCATCTTTTCACGGAGTTCGTTATACTTCATTTTCTGCTCGATGTGCCAAAGTAGGCCTATATCTAAGTACTTGGCAAGCCCGAAGATTGATAGTATCATATCATTCACGGCTGTAGGAAAATCAAATATTCCGTCATACCTAACAGGAAGTGTAGAGATGGAATAGATTGATTCGGTGAAAGTTTCGTCTTTACAGGCTTCTGCCATATCTTCAATACAGTCATCAATATCTCCGTTGGCAAGTTCGAGGCTTATTCCTCGAAGTCCTGCAAGATCAAGCAAGCGGATTACAGCATCGGCTAACTCTTCCTCAATTGAGCCTTTTATAGTTTCATTGTATGCGACTTCGTAACCACGCTCTTTGGGAATGTCTGGGTCTAACCCTTGACAAATGCGGCTGTTAGCAATCTTCTTATTATACCGATCAACATTGGCACGCTTTCCCCTTCTATCAGCTTCCACAGCTTCCATTAGTTCGGATATTACAAGACAAAGACAGTGCTCGTTACTCAATTCTTGATCGTGGAAGCCGTGTTCACAAGCGGTTTTATATGCCCTATCACGGAGGGCGTTCAAATCTATTTTACTCATATCTGTATTGTTATGAGGGGTTATACAATTCATATCCATTATCCCAAAGACTATCACTGCGAAAATTGAAGAAATCTTCCAAAGAGATACGTACACCATCTTCTAAAAGAAGAAATCCGTTTTCAATAGTCATCCATTCGTCAGAGGAAAAGAAACGGTGCGTAACCTTCTTACCCTCTTTCATTGCTTGTATAGCTTCTTCTTTGCTCATTACTAATTTGTTATTCTTCAGTTATGCAAAAAACTATCTTCTTTAAAAGTTTTATTTCCCAGGCATGAACAATGATTTTCTGTTTTCCTTTTTGGATCACAATTTTCCCATTCGTATCCTTGCCTATCAGCAATGGTTCTTGTTCTTCGGGTAATTCAATATTTTCGTTCATCTCTAATTTGTTATACGTTAATCCTCAATGGAATATAATGCCTGCATACACTCGAAAGGGAAAGATGAATTTAAAGCATCATATACTTCTTCCGGTATATCATCTTCGCTTTCAAAATTACCTTCAACACTTTCAGAGCCAAATGCTGTTGCAACGTGCTTCTCTTTATACTCCTTACCATTAATGGTTACGGCTGTTTCCCACCCGTCAGAAGTTACTTCGATTACTATCTTATTCATTTCTTTTTCGGTTATGAATTTATATTGATATATCCTATTCTAACAAATCCTCTGTTGCTGTAGTAAGAACATATTTTTCCCAAATTTCTACAGTATTTTGTATCTTTAATGGAACATTCTTTGCATGATACATTATCTCTCGGTTGATACAGAACACCTTCTATTACAATTCCATCAATATTCATTTCTATCTTGTTATTAGTTATCTTCTACTGTAACAGATTCTATCTTTTCATGCTTGGGATTGCTGCCTTTCAATAATTCATTTTTTACCCTATCGGCAATCCGATCATTACTGACGGTATTCTTATCCTCGTAATCGTAGGATATGACAATGATTATCTTCTTCTTTTTCATTTCTTTTTCTGTTTTACTCATAAGATATCTCTGTGAGAAGCATACATGTGTAGCCATTTCTCTGACCAGTCAATTGTGCTTATCATCCAACCATACGGGATTTCTATATGTGGATTATCAGGATAATAAGCGTACCAGTGTATACTTATCTCACTTTCATGTTGTACTACTTCAAAGTCTCTTATTTGGCACTTTAGCCGTTTTATGATTTCTTTTTTGAGTTTGTCTGATTTGAGGCAGACTTGCTGTATTGTTAACTTTTCCATATTCTCAAAAGTCTATTAATGTTTGTTCATTTGCAGAATCATCTTCTGGAATCCCATCTCCTGTATAGGATCCTGTTCCAACAGTAAAATATTCTATTCCTCCAGCTTTATCATCGATGATAGGACGACCATCTTTATCCAGTTGGAAAGGTTTGCCAGTTTTACTGTCGTATTTATGTGGGTTGAATATGTAGCCTTTCCAGTCACAATACATAATGAACTTCTTTTTGAATGCAGTCGGTGATATGAATTTCCTTTGAGCAGGATCATATGTACAAAAGGCATCATATAAGTCCTTCCGGACAAGACGCTGATTTAAATGTTCATTTGAGGAGAAATATTCGTCTGCCCAGGATATGAGGGTTTCGCCCATTTCTTGGCGAAGCTTCCGTTGTTCGAGTCGTTCTCCTGGAGCTTGCACGACTCCAAACTGAAGATAGAGCTGTATGCAGTTGGCCAATAAGTTCCAAGTGAGATTCCATTGGTCGAAATCCCATTCGGAGAAAAAGAGTGTACCAAAGTCATCAATAGGCTTACGTGAATCGTTGTAATAATCGGAGAAGGCAAGGAGCCACTGTCGATCAGTAAAGCTGGAGCCACTACCACGAATTGCATGGTTGGTGGCAATGTAGATTTTGGGAGATGCGGAAAAAGGTATAGTAATCCTTCTGCCTCCTTTATAGTTAACACTCCAATCTCCGGTAATATTGGGGAATAAAAATTCAAAATTGAAGTTCTGCAGTACGTCATCAATGAATACTAGCTTAGTATTTTCAAGTACATCATTCCAAACAAATTGATCATTGAAGAGGTCGCTTCTTTTTCCAGGTATGTAAGCTGTGGGAATAGCGCAGCGCATGAGTTCCCCAATTAAAGATTTACCACTTCGGCCATTGGAATCACCTACTTCGGATTGTTTTCCGTCCATTCCGACAACAGCTTTTGAAACGTTATTATCTTTAGCTTCCATTATCATATAACCTATGGCACATAACTTACTTAAAAGATGAATTCGATTCTCATTCTCTTCATCGGCATCTTTCTCTACTTCAGACTTCCGCCAGGAGAAATTGCTGGCATTTTTTAGAAAAAGGAGATAATGGCATTTTTCCCCATCTTTTGAGATAGAATAGGTATAATGATTTTCTTGATCTACCTTGAAAGTGATTAATGGGTAGCCCAAGTATTTGGAGGGAATCATTTTTCGTTGTTCTGCCCATATATGGTGGCTGATATTCTCGTATCCCATTTCTTGTACACTGTCTTTGGTTATGTACCAACATTTGGTATCGAAATAAAAATATTGGCTTTCTCTATTAGGCTTTATAAAATTCGGTTCAATGAAATTGAGAAGTGATAGTTTGTCCGGACCTACATATTGAGATACCCCTTTGATAAGCATCTCGTTTACTTCCTTTTTACAATAATGTTTTGCAAATTGAAATAAATAGTCTCGTGCATCCGATGCGTCGATTGCTTGGACGACCGGTGGATCAAGGTGAATAAACTGATAGGTTTTGTCAAGACGACGAAGACGACCAAAACCGCGATTTTGCAGAAAATTATGGGAATTGACATAGCAGAATTGATATTCAATACGCGGGTCTCCTCCCCGGTCTTTTTTCTCTACTTCTTCCCAAAATTTTTCATCATCATCGAAAGGTTGTGCTAGGACAACTTTGCCTGTGTCATCAAACTTCCATCGGTATCTTCCGAATACAAATTCAGGAAGGTTTTTGAGAATATCCTTATGACGTTCGGCAAAAGCTTCATGAGAATGCAGACACCATAACTCTTGTAATTTGTGATCGGTCCAAGTTGTAACCTTGAACATTTCAACATACTTTCCAAGACCTTTTTTTTGATTGCACGCAAATTCGATATCCTTTGCCAATTCATCTTCATGATCTTTAAGGGTATTTGAAAGCAGGTCGTCCAGACCTTTGTCTCCAGCTTCATTCTTCTGAATGTGGCCAACAAAAACTTCTACGTAGATATTTCGATTCTTAAGAGTACGCATATACTCTTTGAAGTTTTTGGCAGCGTAGAAAAAACAGTAAGGACGTTTTTCGACACGGTCATTAAGTCGGATATTAGTGCTGATATCATCCCAATCAGAGTCAAATATGAATGCAACTTCTTTAACACCACATGTTGTGATGATCTTTACTAGATCTTCCGGAAGAGAGCTGTTTTCTTTACTACCTAAATTTTGAATGCCAGAAACAGCAATTGAGGGAACTCCGTGTTTGCAAGCCTTCTCTGCTTTTTTTTCTCCTTCCTGGATATAGAGTCTGGGGATTTGCTCTTTCTCCTTATACATACGGCGCAGTTTTTCTGGAATATAGATAGGCGTACCACTTCCTGAAGGTGATTTATATTTGAATGGTTTCCCTTCTTTGTCTAAATGTGCATCTGGAAATTGCCATCGTACCCGAAAATATTCTTTCCGTTCACCTGTGTCTTTTTTTCGATGATCTTTCCTGGAATAGGTAACCGGCATGCCTTCGAGATCATAATATTCTATAATCACGTCATCTCCGGATGAATCAATCTCTCCGGATCCGTTTATGGTACCAGGATGAAATGTACGTGCCTCGAAAATTGATTTCGTATCACCGGTTTTATATATCTTGGCTGTGACATCTTCAAAAGTTAATCCAGAATCAGAAAGCATTTTAGAACAAAAGCTGCAGACATCATTGCCTTTAGCTTTTTTACTTCCTTTCTTCATTTTCTCGATCTGCTTTTTTTTCTGTTCCGGACGTTGATCAAGAATTACGTTGAATTTGTGTGCCAGATATTCGAGAGCATCTGGGAATTCTTTTTTTTCGACTCTCATTAAATAGTCAAGTGCACCAACTCCGTTGACTTGATGGCAAGAAAAGCATCCATAAATATCTTTGACCGGGTGTATGCTAAACTTCTTCGAAGCTTTGCATACAGGGCAGTCACATATGTAACTAGTCCCAGATTTACGAAGATTCTGGAAGTCTTGTACCACATCAATTAGGTGGCTGGCTGATGCGTCTTTGATGCGTTTTATATCATCATCAGTAAAATTCATAGCTATGGTTTTTTATTTGGTACGGAGAAAACAAGTTCTTTGAGTTGCAAATGAAGCTGTTTTCTAAGGACTTCAATAGGACTGGATAAAAGTTGCGCGTCTGCCTGCTGAATTATCTTTAAAAGATGTTGAGCGTCTTCTGGATGAATATCATTAATGGTGAGTAAACCACGATTGTCAATGTCTACATACATAGTATTATCTTTTTTTACGCCCTCCTACGGCTTTATGGTGATAATTTAACTTATACCGTTGCCGTAGTTTTTCCGCATATTCAGATGTTGCATCTTTGGGATCAACGAGAACTTGCGTCCGGGCGTCTATTCTTAACAATATCTTGTTTGATTCTAGCTGAACAGATTGCTGACAAAGAGCTGCAACTTCTTCCGGATCATCGTTCTCAAAAAGATTTATCTTTTCTCTTTTTTGAGTGGATGGGCTGGGGGAGTGAACAACTTTCATAGCTTACTATTATAATTCATTTAACAGCTCTTCAATAAATTCCTTTAAGTATTGAGGCATCTCCTTTGTTTCTATCTTCTCTTTTTCTTGGAATCTATAATAGTCACAGGCCGTTAAAATGATATTACGGGCAATAAATGAGTTTTGCATGATCTGTACTATAGCTGGTATGATATTGATAGGGGAACCGGTAATTACTGCCGGAGTGGCAACGAGAGAATCTTGCTCTTTATAAAAAAAACAAAGAGCACTCATATTATTTGATTTAATAATATTTGAAATTTCATTCATTGCGGAAGTTATACGTTTTTCTGTTTCTTCAAAGTTTTCCATGACGTTTACTTTTATGTTAATAATAGAAATAGTGGGTATTTGGGATTCGAACCCAGCCAACAGAGAAATGCTGAACACTCCGTTATGCTACCTTACACCATTACCCGTATGCCGGGAATTTCACCCGGCAAATCTTGTGTAACAAACCTAACCAGGGATTGGATACCCTACATGCCTCCTTAAGCACGTTTTTAATGATTAATAATGATAAACTTCTATTTCCTCATTTGAATATAGAAAATGTATAACTAAAATACCGGGTTTATCCCGGACGCATTCCTTGTGCGTAATTTGATTAAATAATATATGGTTGATTAATAGAAGTTTCCTGTCTTCTGACTCGATATTCAGTACGTGTTCTGCGAGAACGGCGTACTGTATATGTTGAGTCTGTAATGATCGTAATTTCTCCACCGATGAACAAGAAAAGTAGTATAACCGATACTTGTCTTCTAACAAAAGGGGATAAGTCAAAGCTTATATTGTGGTGCGTACAAAACCACCATGCTGAAATTTCGTTGATCTTATTTAGTCCTAATTTCTCTTTGACTTTACGAAGGGTGTTGTCTACGGTCCGTACGCTGATTTGTAGCAGTGAAGCTGTTTCTTTATATGAGCCTCCCCACGCAACACATTCGGCTATTTCGTTTTCCCGTTTTGCAAGTGTGACTTTTAAGTTCATAACTACATATCTTCAATGGTCCAACAGTCTGTTATATCATATTTTTTAAAGACTTCTGTAATTGCCGAGAATAGAGTTACAGAAATATCAATAATCCCGGCATTCAGTTTTTTTGAGAAGTACGATCGTGATGGGTTATTTAAAACCTGTGTCAAGTCTGATTTGAGCTTGTCTTTATCTTCTAAAGAGACTTGCAGATATCCTTTTTTAAACGAATAGCGTTTTTTCGCTATTGCGGATGTTCTAGTTTTGTTGTACATTTGTTGCAATAATTTTGAAATCACTGTGCAAATATAGAGAACTTTTCTCTATTTGCAAATGTTTTATGAGAACATTTCTAATAAAGTGGATATTTTATTGCGAATTGTTCTATAAATGAAAACAAATAATGGAGAATAGTTCTATTGCTAAAGAGACATTTATAGACCGACTTGAGTTTTTTATGAAAACTGAAGGATTGAATTCTAATAGCTTGACTGTCGCAGCAGGCCTTTCAAATGGTCTTATAGGTAAAGCTTTAAAGAATAGGTCATCTATGAATTCAGATAGTATAGAACGAATCTTGTGTGCTTACACAAACTTAAGTGCCGAATGGTTAATGACTGGTAAGGGTACTATGTATGTGAACGATCAGCCTGCGAAAGCATCCGATATTCCTAACAACTTGAATAGTGACAGTTTAGTCTTTTTTTTGCGTGATAAGAATAAGGAATTGGAATGTGAAAACAGGAGATTACTCGTAGAAAACGCATCTTTGAGAACAAGATTGGAATTACTGGATGATTCCAAAAATAAAACAGGATGACGATTATTAAAGGGGGAAAATTCCCTAAATAAATAGTGAGAAATAACAAGAGATAGAAACTTTAGAAACTAAGAAAATGTTTCGGTTCCGGTTACGTTTGTAGCCCGCTTACGAGGTAGATTTCTGATTATTAGTACTGAAAATAGTACGCCAGGAACCTCAACTATCACTTTGAAGCCCTTGAAAGTGCTTGACTTTCAAGGGCTTATTTTTTACGGAGACCGTTTCGGGGGACCACTGGCTCAGTCTGAAACCTTGGGGGATTGCGTTAAAATTCTTATTTTTGCATCATGAAAACATCCTCTTCCCAAACGATTGATCCTGTTGCTTC
>NZ_JADPLO010000107.1:0-9578 GCF_015667765.1 Bacteroides sp. 1001302B_160321_D4
TCGTTTGGGAAGAGGATGTTTTCATGATGCAAAAATAAGAATTTTAACGCAATCCCCCAAGGTTTCAGACTGAGCCTGAGCTCTCTTACTTTATTCTCTTACTGATATAAAAAAACGTCCGGCTTTCACAAGCCGGACGTCCTTGCCTCTTTTAGAATATGTCATCTATTCATATTCCAAAATGAATACATTATATGGTTTTTTCTAACTTAACAACCAAATAAAAGAAATGCGGGTGAATCACTTCGGCCGATTTCTATGTATTTTTAATGTGGCTACGTAATATAATTATGACTAATTAATTTAATTCTGATACTGCAAAGATAGGGGCTTTCCGCTTTTCCCGCAATCCCCTAAAATGGGTATTCTTCTATCGGTTACTAGCTATATATAGTGGTTTAGGAATTTGCATAACTATGCATCCCCCCAAGAACATAATTTACTCCGAAATAGGTCATTAAGACAGTCAGGAAAGCAAGAATCATATAGATATGGAAGAATAGTGGTTTGCGGAAAATGCGCAGGCTTTGTGAATGGAATGCTACTCCATATACCAGGAAAGTGATCAGCGCCCATACTTCTTTCGGGTCCCACGCCCAGTATCTTCCCCAGGAAACGTTTGCCCAAACTGCTCCCAGAAAGATGCCTGCCCCTAAAAAGAACGTAGCAGGGTAGAGTAGCAAACGGCTGACTAGCGTCAACTGTTCTATCCGGTTGTCTTGTACAGCGTCGTTTCCGGAGACATTGTTTTCCGATTCTTTTTTTCGGAGGCATAATGCCAGTATTCCGTTTAGCATGATGAATGCCAATAGGGCATAAGACATCATAATCAATGAAACATGAATACTTAGCCACGGAGAGACGAGCACCGGCATTAATGGGGTGATCTGGGGATTCATCTGTCCCAGATAAGAGACTAACAACGCAAAGCCGGAGAGCAAGAATCCGAATGGAAGTATAAATGAGAATCTTCGATGGAGCAGACAGGCTATCAAGAGGATGCAGAGTGCCATGAACTGCATTGTCTCATAACCGTTGCTAAGAGGAACACGTCCGCCAATATACCAGCGCAGGCAATATCCTGCTAAATGGAATATGAAAGCAAGATAGAGTGCAACAGAAAAGATCGTTCCTGCTGTGCGGGAAATCGTTTTGGCTTTGGGCGAGGGTGTATTTCTTTGCAGGCTGTTATGAAGTAGAAGCATGAAAGACAACACTCCCAATGACAGATTTATCATAAAAAGAATCTTGCTGAACGGAATCCGGTTGTAGAGTAATTCGGCTTTCACTTCCAGTTCGGAGAGAGGTTGCACGCTACCATCAGTGGGTAATGGCTGGATGAATGTTCCTTTTTCCACCATCAGGATCAGTCCCACTTTTTCATCCGTTTCCTGGATGGCTTTGGCGAGTTTGCTACTTTTTCCCTGTTCTTGTTGCCAGGTTTTCTGAAGACGGTAGACTGGACCGTCAAATAAATCGGTCAAGCGTGCATAAGAAGATTCCAAACCGAGTAAATGATGCAGTTCGGGACTTTTGATGTATATCATAGGTTCATTCTTCCATGAATCCGGGTAAAGAATCCAACCGCTTATAACTTGCTCGGGAGTCAATCCTTTATAGTAGATTTTTCCTGTCAGTTTTTTGACGAAGTCTCTTGCCAGTGTATTGAATGGTACTACCCGGTCATGGTAAATAACCTGTTGTTGTGCCAAGCTGTCTGCTTGTATTTTGTTTAATACACGAAGAGGTGTTTGCTGTGCCTGCATTGTTCCTGTCAGGTAGAAAAGGAATAAGATAAATAATCCTCCTTTTTTCAATAGGGGATGATTTAGTAACTTACGAAACTCTCCCTGACGGCAAAATAGTAGTAAAATCATAGAGATGCCCAGTAGAATGTAGCCGCTATAGGTCACTCTTGTACCCCATGGATCATAATTTACTGTCAGCCAACTTCCTTGACCGTCTTCGTCAAATGAGGACTGATAAAATCGGAAGCCTTGTGTAGTAAAGATACGGTTCATTGAGATACATTCGTTGTGCACGGAATCTTTCTGACCGGGAAGTGAATAGCTGATATGACTGACATAATCGGCGGGAGCTTTTGTCCCCGGATAATACTCTACCCGGAAACTATCTAGCTTCATCGTGAATGGCAGATGAATGTTCTTGTCGCCCTGTGGCGAATGAAAGCTGCTTTTTACTGTATCCGGACGTAAATGCATATATCCTTGTTCGCCATAGATAAATGTAATCATGGCCCCCACCAAGATAACGAGGAGGGAGCCATGAAACAGCAAAACGGGAAGTCGCCGCCATAAGGAACGTCGGATGAGGGCAACAACCCCTATTGCAGCAATAACTCCCCACAAACAACAAAACCAGATTGTGTGATATATATTTCTTTCTACAAACTCTGTCCCGTATGCTTGCTCTATGAAAGTGGCTGCGGCAAGTAATCCTATCAGACAGATGTATAAAATGATAAGTAATCTTTTCAACGGCATATCTTTTTAATGATATTAATAGGGAGCGTATTCCTTATTTTCACAGGTTTTTACTCCCATACATTCCATCTCGATCAACCATCCCGGGCGGCATACCGGCGCATGTACAAATACCTTAGGGGTACAAGGAAAACGTTTGTCGTACATTTCTTTGACGATGGTATAATCTGCTATGTCACGCAGATACACGATCATTTGTCCCATATCATCAAATGTACATTCTGCTTCTTTCAGTAAAGCCTTTACATTTTCCCACATCCGCTCTGTCTGTTTACGGATCTCTCCCGGATATACCACCTCGCCTTTATTATTAATACTTGCTGTTCCGGAGATGAATACTTGGCGCCGGTCTCCATAATCTACATACGTGCCACGTTCAAAACTGACACCATACTCATAGGTGGGATTCAAATGTGTTGGCGCATAAAGGAAATGAATTTGTTCGGGTTTGATTCCGCCAACGGCATACGTGTCCATTTGTACAAGTACTTTGGGGTCAGCATGGCGTCCGCCGATACCTGTGCTGGAGATATAGTGTGTCTTTTCCGTCAGGTTCTGGGTAACGAATACTTCGTTACGTGCCTTTACTACTCCGGCATAATTCACATCCACATTCTGTACGAAAAACCAGGTACGAATACAGTTGGCGGCTAGTTTGCAACCTTGTTCAATGAGCTGCATAACATAGTCGTTTAATAGTAGCCGGGTTTGGTATTCGGAGTTGGCTGCCCGATTGAAAGAGCTGCCACCCCAAAGGTGACGGTAGGGTCCATGCTTGACTTCGAAAAGACCATTATGCAGCATTTGTGTCTGTACTTTCGTCTGAAGGTAAATCCATACTGCTACTTTGGTTCCATTCAATGGTGGCTGTTCTACGATAGAAAGTGCGCAATCCGAGCTTTCAGCAGTAAGTGCCAACAAGGTATCTGCCTGATTGGAAGCGTCGCTCAAAAAGTATCGTTTGAAAATGGCGACGGTCCCTTGCAGTTCTTTTTCCCGTAATTGGTAGTATGTATCTATAATGGCGTTTAATTGTTCTTCATAAGTGGATTCCGGCTGGATTGCGTGAATCATTAAATGATACTCGGAAACACCGTCTGCCACTTCGTATTTAAATATTTCTGCTAAAGTCTTTTCTGATTTCAAGGGTTGTTGTTTTTTGCTGTTCATATCAAAAATTTCTGTTACAAGTTAATTGTTTTCGGCTCCTGCTTTGATCCATGTCCGAATCAAAGCGCGAACTTCACGTTGTTCAGCTCCATTGAATATATCGATGTGATTATCGTGCTCTAATACATCTAATAAATAACTGTTGTTTAAATCTCCAGGAGTGACATAATTCTTTCCTTTCGCAGAATGGGGAGCTTTTACATTAATCAGTGATTGATAGGCTTTGGCTGCCGTCAGATCCAAATCTCCGGCTGTTGTTGTACTTCCTCCATGACACATCACACATTTGGCATTGAAAACTTGCGTTTGGATGCGGCTGAATGAAGCCACTTCGATTGTTGTCTCTGGTAAAGTCAGCGATTCATCCGACGCATTTACGGGAAATGACTGATACGCATGCACCAAAGACATTCCGGACGTGATAACGGCTACGGCAATACTACGCGTGTTTCCGTTTAAGTTGTTTAATGTTACAGTTACAGCTTCTGCCTCGCTAGATGGTTCCAGAATGCGCTTAACCAATATGGGAGTAACTCCGTCCTCACCTAAGGAGATTAATGACATATTGTTTTTCTGCGGCCAAGCATCCAGATGGGTGAAATGAAGTGTTACAGTAGCCGTACGTCCACTGTCAATCGTGTCATCCGGATAGATTTTACCTTCATCACAAGCTGAACACAGGTTTAGGCAGGCACAGGTTATCAATAAATAGTTGAGTCTTTTATTCATAGACAGATTCCTCCTCCTATACATTAGAAAGTGAATTGTAACATAGCGGTAACGCTATGGCGTGATAGTCCCACTCCATCATTATCACGATCAGTCTGCGTGTCATGACCGGTTCTGCCCAGATATTGGTACATCATCTGAAGTTTTAAATTAGAACCGACAAAGTAGTAATTGGCTCCGATGGCAGGCATATTCAACAAACCGCCTTCGTCTGTCCCGTTGCGATCGAATATATCATAACGGAGAGCAGCCTGTAATTTAGGAGTTACAAAATAACCGGCCTGTGTATAAGCTCCCCAGTAATTCAGGTCTTTGTCTTTATGCATGATTTCTGTGAAATGCATATTCATGTAATAACCTTCGGCTGCAAAGTAGAAACGGTTCTTTACCATGGCAAACTCTGCACCTATACGCCAATCGCTGCTACTATGATCTTCGGCCTCGGCATTATAAGATGTAGATACACCGAATTGCATTTTATCTTCTTTCAGATTGTTCGGATTACCTTGTGTGGCTGGCATTTCACCTTTGGGCATATATACCAGGCGACCGGAGTAAAGCAGTTGGGGCAGCCATTTATGATCATCACACATTCCTTTGGTTGCCGAATTGACATCAATCCCTGTGCCATTGAAAATACCTAACTGATAATTCCATTTTCCGTTAATCAAACCATGTATCTGAACACCCAGGTCGAAGCCGGTAGCTATGCTCGGCTTCACAGCATTGATGTCATAGGGCATTAATACGCCACCTGCCACGGAACTGGGCAACACCGGAAATAATGTTTCCCCCAGTGTGGTCAGATAGGCATGCATAAACGGCGTTTTAAACTTCCCGACACGAATACGGAATGATTCTTTGAGCGCTACATCAAACCAGGCTTGTTGCAATAAGGCGGCACCGCTTTTTGCCGCATTCAGTGATAAATTGAATGTAACTTTCCCGAATGCCTTGCCTGTAAATCCGAGTATTGCGTTCGGAATAGCAAAACCACTGTTTGCCCAGTTACGTGCATAAAGGCTTTCCAAACCTTGATCGTCATATCGGTTGAAAGAGAGGCTGGTTTGAACTAAGGCATAGGGCTTGAATAAGAAATCACCGGCTTTGGTAGAAAAAGAAAAACCTTTCTTTCCTGCCAGCGAAACAACATCATTCTCTACATATTTATCATCGATTTCTTTTGCATTTGAATCTTGAGCATAAGAGTGGCTGCACAGAAATGCAGTGAGCGCGAGTGCTAGATATTTTTTTTTCATTGTTGTTGCTGATTATATTATAAACTGTTCAAGAATGTTAGTAAGGCTGCGCGATCTTCTTTCGACATGCGGGAGAAAATGGAACGTGAAGCGGCTCCCTCGCCGTCATGCCACATGATGGCTTCTGTCAGGTTACGTGCCCGTCCGTCATGCAGGAAATAGGTATGTCCGTTGACAATTTCCTGCAGGCCGATTCCCCATAATGGAGTAGTACGCCATTCGCAACCGCGTGCCAGGCCGCTAGGGTAATCGTCAGCTAATCCTTGTCCCATGTCGTGTAATAAGAAGTCGGAGTAGGGATGAATGATCTGATTGCCCAGCCAGGGTAGTTGAGTTCCGTTCAGTAATACGCTGCCTCGCGGGCGGGTATGTAAAGTAACGGTATGGCATAAATGGCATTTTGCTTGATAGAACATTTGCTCTCCATGTTTGATGGTTTCGTCATCCACGTTGCGGCGTGCAGGAACTCCCAATGTCTGCATATATAAATCGACATCTTCCATGTCACGGGTCGAAATCTCTACACCTTGGTTGGCAAATCCCATCATTTGTGATTGTCCTTCGCCCACTTCATGTGGAAAACGGTCATTGGTTACCCCCAGATCCGAAGAGAATCCCAGTTCTACTGTTAAATCCTGATGGTTGGCTTTGTTGCCGGATATTCCAATGTCATATTTTCCTTTTTCCGTCACATAATTCAGGCGTCCGCTAATGCCGTATTCGGGATAGTTACTTTGAGCTGCCAACTGTTTCAATTCATCGTGGTTAAGTGCCATCATCTGACCCATGCCGACATGCCGCAAGGGGGCACGTACCGAAATAATCAGATCTTCGGGCTTTATTTCATAATCATACCAATCTGTTATTTCATAATGAGGAGTTATTAATTCATATTCTTCTCCATCGGGAAACTTGAACTTTTCGGTAGTAGTGGTTATCTTTATTTTGCCTTCGGCTTTTACGCCATAAATGGACTGGTCATGTAATACACGGCCATATTCGGGGAAATATCCTCCGGTTTTGCGTGTAATATAAACCAGCATAGATGAAAAGCCTGCACCGGAACCACCTGTGACCCATGCCGGAGTAGTACGTCCTGTGTTTCTATGGCAAGCTCCGCAGGAATAGCCTCCAAAAATAGGTCCTAATCCATTACCGCTGCCTGTACCTACTCCACGAGAATTGTCATACAAACCATCGCCACGATTGAAACGTGTTAATAATTCACCGGTGACCCAGTCTGCATTGGTGTCATAAGCGCCACTTACGGTAGAAAAAATAGTGGAAATACCGGCTGATAATTCCTCCGGTTTTGCTATTTCTCCGTTTGGCTTATAAATAATGCCGTCGAAAGCATCATGATCACAACCTTGCAGGAAGCCTATATTTATCGCAACAAAGAGGATTCTTCCCAATCGCCTTGGGAGTCCTCCTCGTAATGCTTTGATAACCGGCTTTCCTAAAAGAAAGAACTTAGTCATCATAATTAATATTGTTTATTCTCCTGCTAATTTTCCGCGGACTAAAGCCAGACCACTGCATAAAAATGCGCATTGGTTTTGAGCATTCTTAACTTCAGTAGTAGCGCCTAAATTGTTACGGAAGGGGTGAGGTATGTCATTGATTGCTGTGATTGTTTCCTGAATCTGCTTAACAACCATGTCGTTCAATGTCGGGTTCACTTTTTTCATGATAGAGCACAGACTTGCACTGGCAACAGTTCCGTCTAAACTACCATAGTAAGCATTACGGATGCTGTAAATGTTATCAGTATAATCATCTAAAGAGTTCCAGCTATACCAGGATTCTACGGCTAATACACCACCTTCTTTATCTCCGCTGTTCCACTTATCTACCGGATCTCCGATTTTCGTTGCACCTACTTCATTGGCAATTCCTTCTGCACCATTGTCAGAGTTTAGTATCATTGCAACAGATTGTTTGATATTGCTTATAGAGTAAGTTCCGTTAGGTGCTTTCATTGCATCTTTATAGGCACCGTTCTCCAGATTTTTACCTTCTGTCCAACCTTTTAACAAAAGCTCTGTGTCTTTTGACATACGTCCGACAACAGCCTTGAGGTATCCTATTTTATTAGCATCCAGGTCTGTGATTTTTTTTGCTTCACCATCCTCAAACAATAAATATTCGGCAGTATGGAAACCACGCAAGTTCTGTGGTGCATCGGCTGGTGCATCATCACCGTCGTCTACGTCTCCTCCGACAGCGTCTTCCCAATTTCCGGACTGTAGAATTGCATCAATACCTCCTTTATCCAAAGGCCAGCTATCCAGACTAGGATCGAGCTTATTCAAATCTGCCGGACCATATAGAAAAGCTTCACTTTTTTCCCAGGGTTTACGTGCTGCAACCCAAGCGTCTGCTGCATTGGCTACATCATTATCACTGGAGGACGTTGATAACTTTTGTACTGCCGTGTTTAATGCGGTTACTTTATTGTACATATCTTGATAAGTAGGAATCACTACATCATCTACATACGTTGCAACCGCAGCCTTTAATTCATCATCTGTTGCAGTGCTACTGTCCGGGGTATTAAAACCCGCAAATGGGTTGGGTGAAACATCTTCTTTTTTAGAATCTTCACTACAAGAGGTCATCGCCATACATACTCCCATTGCCATTATAGGCAGAAATTTCCATGTTTTCATTTTCATTGCTATTAAAAATTATATTTATTTTTTGATAAACCAACCAATATAGGCTATGCCTACAGAGACTAAGTTTTCGTCATTATATTTTCCACCTCCTATGGAGCGGTGGGTGTAGTCTGCTTTAATTACTAGATTGGGTAGAGCGTAGTAATTCAATCCAGCTGTTACGGCTGATACCTGAAAACGTTTGTCGGCCAACAAACCTGTGTTAGCTTCTGTCTTTTCCATCGGATTGTAATATTCATAACGAATAAAAGGATAGATACGGGGAGCTTTAGAATGGAAGAAAGAACCTATATTATATCCTGCTTCACCCCCGTAGCTGACTGCATTTTGTGCTACTGTTGTGTTAGGGTAACCGGAAGCTGCTGAAGAACTGTTGTTGATTGTGGTTAAAGCTCCGCTCGCTCCTAGGTTTCCATAAACGGCATTTCCGCGTACAATCAGGTTGTTATTAAAGCCTTTGTATTGCAAATCACCGGTTACAATGGTTACCGGAAATTTATAACCTGTATTTCTCCAAGGCTTAGTTCCGTTCTTTGCTGTCTGGTTATAATAGAAAGAAGCACCTACTCTTAATCCTTTTACCCCATGGTAGTTTACGCGGGCTACAAAAGCCGGACTGGTGAAATTGTTGACTTCGAATGCTCCTTGTCTGCCGTTTTTTATCCAGTCTTCGCTGCGGAATCCTTGTGGATCAAGCCCATTGACTAATTGAAGTTCATAATCAAACCGTCCAATTTCACCGAATACGGCGATACCTGTTTCATGCCAGGTGGAAGGCAATATCGTTGTTTCACCTTCCGGGCGGTAAACTCCAAAGAAATTAATAGGCTCATGATGGTTGTTGGTCAATCCTACCGGTACAATCATGTGTCCGAAACGCAGATTGATGTGCTTATTAATGAGACGGGTGATATGAAATTGTTCCAAAGCTACTTCACCGCCTTTTTCAATCTCTGTTTCATATTCGCCGTTCTCTTCAAACCATTCAATTTCGCGAGCAGATCCCGTACCTCCGTATTCAAATTCGATTTCGGTACTCAATACCCATTTGGAGGAGAATTTATAATCAAAGGCTAATACAAAACGTGGAATGGAAATCTCTCCACGATTAAGTTTACCGGAACCATTGGGAGTAAAACGATTGAAATTATAATCTTTATAGCTCGCCGCCATTTCTCCATACCCTCCGAAACGGAATTTAGTATATTCTTCTGTGGAAGAAGTTTTACGGTTTT
>NZ_JADPLO010000108.1:0-9448 GCF_015667765.1 Bacteroides sp. 1001302B_160321_D4
GGCTATTACTTACCCCGCTCTTTACCTTATTTCTCTATTTCTTTGCCAGCCTCCTGCCAGGAATTAAATCCTTTATCAAGCTCAAAGACCTTATAGCCCTTCTCACTCAAAATTGCCGCAGCCTTCTTGCTCCGATTACCACTACGGCAATACACAGCCACCGGTTTATCCTTCTGTAATAATGAATCAGCCATTGAAGCAAAAGAATCATCCATCACATTGATATTGATTGTCTTCGTGATGTGCCCCTCCGAATATTCCGCAAGTGTGCGGACATCCAGACGTTGTATATCCTCATTCTGAATAAGAGAATCAAATTCCTCTACATTCATGGATTGAAAATCTCCTTTCTGCTGACAAGAGAAAAGGGAAGAGAGAAATAAAAATATCCCCACGATTAATTGATTCAATTTAAACATATATACTCTATTATTCAATTCTGCCCAGGAGTATAGTCAAACCCGGGATCACAATACTTTTCAGATACTACCGCAGATCCATCCTTATCGTACGTACAATATTTAAACTTAATATTTATAGTCCGGCCAGGATGCTCTTCATCAATATATTGCGCCAAAGGAACAGAGATGTAAGCACGCCGATTATAGTATTCTTCATCACTGTTCGCATCATGGTATAATAACATATTCACAATACCATTTGTTTTAAGTTCAGACACATCTTCCACTATGCCGAAAGTATGTCCTTTGCCTGTACTGACTTTTAGATTCAGAATCATATTCAGATAATCCCTCCCCAGCCAGATACTGACCACCTCTACCGGGTCTTGCTTTATACCGTCTTTATACACCGGATCATCTTCCGGCTTAGGCACCGGCACAATGAGCGATTGCAAAGAATATATAGTAGCCGCACTTCCATCCGGAAGCACTTCATAGTTACTCATTACACGTCTGGAGGTATTTGCGGCAATAGTAGAACCCGTACGGTCTTCCGCCACAGGCAAAGCCTCTCCCTTATCAGGAATAAGCGTTTGTATACGACCGTCTTCCCCGGCCTCTACAGTCACAAATTCCAATTTCACCGAAGGATAATAATAATCATCATCTCCACAGGCAGTCATCAGGAAAAGCAATCCCCACAACCAAATAACATGTAATTTTCTTCTTTTCATCGGCAAGCTGCTAAATAATTAACTAACGGATTGGAATACATTAATAACAACTTCTCACGCAAAAAGTCTTCATCCTTATTCGGAATCTTGATCTTTGCCAATTGTTGTTCAATATAGTTCATAAACTGTTGTTTCTCTTCTTCCGTGTAATTGGAGACGAATTCCGTCGTGCCATTCAGCCAATCGTACGCCACATAATTTCCCGGATATATCCGGTAATTACGATGAATGCGGCGGTCAATACAAGCAGAGATACGGGCAAACAAATCCGGTTTCGGCAACGAACGGTCCAACTCTTTCAGATCATCATTCAGACAAGGGGCAACCTGAAAATGTACCCTGCCTTTATATCCGAAAAGACCGGTTTGCATATTAATCAAATCGTCCTGCGTCGTCTTCTTATACCCTTCGATGTCTCTCTTCAACTGAAACTCCTGCGCTTTCAGAAAATCACACGGGTCATATTCGTATGAAATAGCAAGCGGAGCAATATTCATTTCCATCAAACGGTCTATCAAATCACCTTCACCACCCATTGCCAGCATTTTCAACACACTGTCTTGCGTACGGTCATTCGAATCTTTTGCACGTCCTTCACGCTGCGCAATCCAAATAGACTGTTTTTTCTCCGAAATGGTGTAATGCATATAACGAGACATACGTGCTGAAGATTCCAACATCTGCCGCATTGTCAATGCCCGCTGCACAATGAATGATTTATTGACACGTACCAGTTTCTTAATCCAGGGATAAATCAGCAAATTATCTCCAATCGCTATTTCTACCGTATCCATTCCCTGGTCAATCAACAAAATAGAGAGAAAGCCCGAATCGAGAATAATGTCTCTATGATTCGATATATACGTATAAGCTTTACTTTTATCCGGTATGGCGGTATGATCCAGTGTCAGCCCGGCGGTATGATCTGCCGCTATCTTCCACAAAATGCCATAGCAAAATGCCTCCTGAAAATCAAGTTTAGTCTTACAGGCACGCATTTTCTGCGCCAGAAGTTCAAATGGAACGTTCGGTATAGCCCCGGTAGCAGCTTTCTGAAAAGCCGGATCGGCAATCAGTTCCTCAAAGATTTGAGGAAGTTCCTCATCATTGTAAGGACGAATTTCATTAAACTCTGTCAGATCCATCACGTGATTAAAATTTGTTTTCAATAATATCGGTCATCACATCCTTTATATCCAGTCCGGCTGCACGCACCTGCTGGGGAATAAAGCTGGTAGTAGTCATTCCCGGAGTAGTGTTTACTTCGAGAAGATTCAGTTTTTCACCGGCAGTCACAATATAATCTACACGGATAATGCCGGAGCAACCTAATATATCATAGATAGCCGAAGTCAACATCTGCACACGCTTGGTCAGTTCGTCCGAGATACGCGCAGGAGTGATTTCATCTACCTGTCCATTATATTTAGCATCATAATCAAAGAACTCATTGTGCGTCACCACTTCCGTAGGCGGGAAGATAACTGTCTTCTCTTTGGTCTTATAGCAGCCGCAAGTCAGTTCCGTTCCATCCATAAACGCTTCTACAAGTACTTCTTGCGCCTCTCCGAAAGCTTTAACAATGGCCGGCTGTATTTGTTCTTTTGTTTTTACTTTCGTAACTCCGAAGCTCGAACCTCCCAGACTAGGCTTGATAAAACAAGGCAGACCGATCTTTTCCACTACTTCCTCGTCAGAAATCGATTGTCCCTGGCGCAGCAACAATGATTCGGCAATGCGCACTCCAAAAGCTTTCAGATATTGATTGCAGGTAAACTTGTCGTATGTAATGGCAGCTGCCAATACTCCACAACAGGAATACGGTATACGCATCATATCAAAATAGCCTTGCAGGCGACCATCCTCACCGGGCGTACCATGGATGGTAATATAAGCAAAGTCGAACACAACCTTTTCTGTTCCGTTCGTAAAACTAAAATCATTTCTATCTACCGGCACTTTATTTCCGTCCGGCAATTGTACTTCCCAGCGACGGCCTTCCATCTCCACGATATACAAATTATACTTTTCCTTATCAATAAAGGAATAAATGCCCTGTGCACTACGCAGGGAAACTACGATTTCAGAGGTATCCCCTCCTGCTACGATAGCGATGTTGCGTTTCATTCTAATTCTCTATTACTTATATAGCCTCTCCACTTCTCGATAAGCCGGGTCATGTCATCCGGAAGTTCGGAAGTAAAGTACATCTCCTCACCTGTGACGGGATGCACAAACCCCAACGTCATAGCATGCAAAGCCTGTCGGGGACAAGTGTCAAAGCAATTATTTACAAACTGTTTGTATTTACTAAAATGAGTTCCTTTCAGTATCTCATGCCCGCCATAGCGTTCGTCATTGAACAATACATGACCGATATGCTTCATGTGGACACGGATCTGATGGGTACGTCCTGTTTCAAGTATACATTCCACAAGGGTTACGTATCCCAGTCTTTCCAATACACGGTAGTGCGTAACGGCATGCTTGCCCACCGTCGGGTCGGACATCACCGCCATCTGCATCCGGTCTTTCGGATTGCGGGCGATATTACCGACAATCGTTCCTTCATCCTGTTCCACAACGCCCCACACCAGAGCACGATATCTGCGTTTGGTAGTCTTATTAAAAAATTGGAGTCCCAGATTTGTTTTGGCATCCGGTGTCTTGGCAATCACCAGCAAGCCCGAAGTATCTTTGTCGATGCGATGAACAAGTCCCACGTGCGGGTCATTGGCATCGTAATCCGGTATATCCTTCATGTGCCAGGCGAGCGCATTGACGAGCGTGCCGTGATAGTTTCCGTGTCCCGGATGCACTACCAACCCTGCCGGTTTATTCACCACCATTACGTAAGGATCTTCATAAACAATAGTAAGGGGAATATCTTCAGGAATAATTTCGTTTTCATAACGGGGGCGATCCATCATCACCGTTATGACATCCAGCGGTTTCACTTTGTAGCTACTCTTCACCGGCTTGCCATTGGCCATAACGAACCCATCTTCGGCAGCTTTCTGAATACGGTTGCGCGAAGCATTGACAATACGTTCGAACAGATATTTGTCGACTCTGACCATCGCCTGTCCCTTATCTACAACCACGCGGAAGTGTTCGTAAAGCTGGGATTCGTCGCCGACTGGTTCTATATCGTCTAAATCATTCTCCAGTTCATCCGGAAGTTCTTCCTCTATCATGCGAGTCCGTTTCTGTTATTTATCTATTAAAACCAACTATCATCTTGAGTAGATGACGATTCTGACGTAACCGGCTGGTCCGTATCTACGGAAACATCGGCTGAATCTTCTTCCGACGTATCACCGGAGCCGTTTCCGACCATCAATGTTAACGAAGATCCCACAGGAATTTTCTCACCCGCAGCCAACTGACGTCCCTGGTACTTCACGCCGTATACCCAGTCTTTCTCACCATTTACCAATTGAACCTGATTCAGTTTGAAACCGGCATTCAGCAATTTAGCCTGCGCCTGGCGGAGCGAACTGTTGTCCGCCACATCGGGAATAGCACGCAAAGGGACATCCAACGTATTGACAGTCAGATATACCGTACGTCCTTCTTTCACTTTCTCGCCGGCTCCCGGCTTCAGTTCGAGAATGATACCTGCTGCTTTATCCTTTACATATTTGGTATCAGAAATCACATATACCAAACCGTGATTCCGGAACATTTTCGCTGCTTCGTCCACCGTCATCCCTTTCACATCGGGAACGGCAACAGTTTCACCATGATGAGTATGTATATCAAGCCATTTCAATACACCGAATATCATCACTACCACCACAACAATCATGGCGATCATGTTCACCCAGAAGAATTTATTTGTTTTAAAAGAAAAGAATTCTTTAATAGTCATACGCATTGCTGTTAATATGCGCCAAAGATACGACAAAATAGTTGAACTTTTAAAAAGTAGGCGATGAAAAATGTCCTCATCTATTATGCAAGAACGCTTATCATCGCCAGAATTGCTGCAACTATAATCCCCACTCCTATAGATTTCAACAACATTATTATATTTATGCGGGGTTTCAAATCCCCCGAATCTGCTCTTCTATTACGTATGTTTGTTTATGAGTCTTGTTCTATTCCACAAAGAAAAGCAAAAAGTCATAAACAAGAGCAAACAATAGCGCTTTTTAACATACTATTCTCCTGAAAATCAGGAAACAAAAAAGGCGAAGATTAAATTCCCCGCCTTTTTTGTTTCCTGATGACAAGTGATTATCACTTTTGTCCGTTGTACTCATCAGAAACAGTCAGTTTCTTTCTGCCTTTTGCACGACGAGCAGCTAATACTCTACGACCATTAGCCGATGCCATTCTCTCACGGAAACCGTGTTTGTTCTTTCTCTTTCTGTTAGAGGGTTGAAATGTTCTTTTCATTACTGTATCTTGTTTTTATGTTATTATTCTACGTAATCGGGCTGCAAAAATAGGCACTTTTTTTAAATTAACCAAGAGATAACTCATTTTTGCTCAAAAGTTTTTGTGTTTTTTACCGATTTAGATTACTTTTGCAGTCGAATTCCTGCGAAAACAATTAAATAACAATAATATATTAAGAAAAATAGCAGTATGATTAATGCTCAAGACATCAAAAACGGAACTTGTATCCGTATGGACGGAAAGCTCTATTTCTGTATCGAATTCCTGCATGTAAAACCAGGTAAAGGTAATACTTTCATGCGTACTAAACTGAAAGATGTAGTCAGCGGTTACGTTCTTGAACGCCGTTTCAACATCGGTGAAAAGTTGGAAGATGTACGCGTAGAACGTCGTCCGTACCAATTTTTGTATAAAGAAGGAGAAGATTATATCTTCATGAACCAGGAAACATTCGACCAACACCCTATCGCTCACGATTTGATTAACGGTGTTGACTTCCTGCTCGAAGGTGCAGTATTGGAAGTTGTTTCTGACGCTTCTACTGAAACTGTTCTTTATGCAGATATGCCGATCAAGGTTCAGATGAAGGTGACTTATACAGAACCGGGCGTGAAAGGTGATACAGCTACCAACACACTGAAACCTGCCACTGTAGAATCAGGAGCAACCGTACGTGTTCCGTTGTTCATCAACGAAGGTGAAACAATTGAAATCGACACTCGCGATGGTTCTTATGTAGGACGTGTAAAAGCATAATTGACAAGAACATATATAAAAAAACCGGAAGTTTTTGGACTCCCGGTTTTTTTATGTCTTTACCGATATTTATTTGTATCCGGCTGCTTTCGCAATTCTTTTAGGAATCTCCGTGTTATCAATCTTTTCTCCAAACAGTTGAGAACCTGCGCCGATAGCAAATACAGGTACATAACCGGCAGAGTGACCGCCACTTACCCAACCTACCATAGCAATCTCATCCATCACTTCCTTAGCACGTGCAGCCATCGGTTCACTCTTAGAGTACATACTTTCAGCAAATACGACTTTATTCTTCACGAATGATTTTTCAAACTCATCACGTAATTTCTTTTCCTGTTCCCAAGAAATAGGGAATTGTTTCCAGAAACCCATTTCTTCGCCCAGGAATGTTTTCATATCTTCCCAAGTCACTTTATTGCCTTTTGATTTTCTCAATTCGCTGATACGTTGTGAAAGTCCGTCAGCAGAATGTTTCTGATGCTGCAATGCTTTCAGGTTCAATTCATATTTTCCTGTACCCAGCACAATACCACCTGTTTCATGGTCGGCAGTAACGACAATAAGGGTTTCTTTCGGATGCTTTTTATAAAACTCATAAGCTACCTTGATAGCATTATCCATATCCTTTACTTCGTTGAACACTGTAGCAGCATCATTCGCATGACACGCCCAGTCTATTTTGCCACCTTCTACCATCAAGAAAAACCCTTTCTTATTATCTTTAGTAAGAAAATCAATGGCACTTTCTGTAATCTGCGCTAAAGTCAAATCACCTTCTTTACGATCGATAGCATAAGGTAAACAAGATGGATTAGCACCTTCTTCCTGAATCAGGATCATCTTTTCTGCTTTTGCAGCTTTTGCCTTATAGTCATTGTAGCCACGTGCTACTGTATATCCGGCTTCTTCAAAAATAGGGAAAATACTTGGAGCTTCTTTCTTGTCAAAAGATGTAGTCGGTTTAAGAAAACCACCACCTGCATAAAAATCAAAATTTGCTTTTGGCAAATCCAAAGCTATTTCATAATATCTATTACGATCGGGTTGATGTGCATAGAATGCGGCAGGAGTAGCATGATCTACACTAACAGAAGTAGTTACACCAACTTTCTTACCAGCTTTCTTTGCCTTTTCTGCTACAGTCTGAATAGCATTCTTGTCCTCTCCCACAGAAATTGCATGATTATAAGTCTTCTTGCCTGTTGCTAATGCAGTACCTGCAGCAGCAGAGTCGGTTACTGAATTTTTAGCAGAGAAAGTAGTTGCCATAGTAGCAACCGGGAATTGAGTAAATAACAAAGGTTCAACACCAATACGGCCATTTTGAATTTCCGCCTGATACATCTCCGTACCATTTACTTGATTGACTCCCATTCCATCCCCGATGAAATAGAATACGTACTTTGCCTGCCCGTTGGCTACAACGGAGATAAAGACAAAGAACAATGTGTAGATTAACTTTTTCATTCTCTAGTATATTTATTTTTAGATTATTTGTCTACAAAGGTAGAAAAAAAAGAAGAAATTATCCGGATGCCATATTACAAATTCATCACATCTTGCTCAAACCTGTCCTTATCACCGGCAGCCTTGTTACGCATCCGGCTACGATAATTATAGATAGTCGCCAAAGAGTAGCCCAGAAAATGGGCTATCTTGTTACTATCTATCACTCCCAGGCGAATAAGGGCAAAAATGCGGAGTTCCGTTGTCAGCAGTTCATCGGATTTCGGGTATATGCGCCCTTCTTCTACCAGCAGTTCATTAAAGGCGGTAATAAAGTTCGGGAACAGTTTCAGGAAAGACTTATCAAACTCATTATAGAATTCATTCCGCTCGTCACGGATAAACTGCTCGGACTTGATGGCTTTGAACAAGTCTTCAATACGTGACGCCATAGCCAGCTTCGCCAGTGAACGACGGTAAGTTTCCAGCTTATCCAGATAGTTGACGCATCTGTCCAGATAGCGGGCGATATACACCTCTTTAATTTTCCCCGTCTGTTCCAGTTCTTTGTTTACTGCCTGCATTTGTTTGTTCGCCAAGCTTAAGTCACGCCGCATGGCAGACAGTTTCTTCATCCAACGATACAAATAGAAAACAGCAATAAGGAGAAAGAAAGACAACAGACTGACGCTGACAAGCATTGCCTGTGAAACCACACGTTCTTTTTCTTCCTTCAGTTTATAAGCCTTGTCGATAATAGGAAAGAACTCCGTCACCTCAATAAAACGCAGGCGGGCATTGCAAGCTACGGCGTCTTCCATCGAACAGCTCAGATATTTGTAAGCGCGGTCTACATCGCCCAGTTCATACATCAAGTGTGCCAGTTTCTGCAATGAAGCATATTCCCTGACCGAAGATTCCAAATCGGCAATAGCTGTCAATATCAGATAATATACTTCTTTTTCCATATCGCCTTTCATGCCATATGCTTCGGACAGCGTATAGTAGATATAGACTTTCTGACGTTCGTCAACCGCATCCTTCAACGCGTCGCTGAGCATCACCAAAGCTGTATCAGCCTTACCTGTAACGATACATTTCTCAGCCAGTACAATCGTACGGTTTATTTCGGGCGGCATTATACCAATGATAGAGTCCCTGTATAAATCTGTCTTTGTCAGGTATTTCTTCTTTTCCTCTTTATTAGTGGTATAGTCTGCAAGCCAACCATAACAGGCACGATAAGTCTGATAATAGGATAGTAATGTTTGTTTGTCCAGCTTCTCCGAATTTATGCTCTCCAGTTCTTTCATGGCTTCAATATACATTCCCATCACTCCCAATACTGTTGCACGGTCAATTATTATCTCATCTGCCAATTCCGGACGGGTCAGTTGGGGGAGAAGCTGTTGTCTCCTGTTTATATAATAAAGTGCAGAATCTGCCTGATAATGAAGATAAGCATCGAACAAAGAACCATACAAGCGATATTTATCAGCAGGAGCAACCGAATGAGCGAGCTGCATTTTCAGCGCATCAATAGCTTTCTCTTTCTGAACCTGAAAAGTCTCTTTCTTATTTATAATATCATGGCTCAGTTGTAATTCTTGGGGGATTAAGTTTAGTCAATTCCCTTCATGCATATACCTTTGCTAGCCTAAAAAGGAAGAAGCTCATATCCACTACTCCTCTAAATGATGC
>NZ_JADPLO010000109.1:0-9158 GCF_015667765.1 Bacteroides sp. 1001302B_160321_D4
TGTAATATTGCGGAAAAAGAATAAGATCTTGTTTAAATTAGTTCTATCCCTGATCGTTGCAAATTCTCCTCTTATGGGAAATTGTGTGTAATCAACCTGTTCTTGCATGAAGGTATGTTCAGGTAATGAATACGTATTTTCTCCCTGACGAATCTTTTCCAGAATAGTCGAAAGTATATCTTCCTTTTTATTTAGCAGTTTAAATAAACGATTGGTAGGAAAGGGAAGCATATCATTGACCGACGGATGAACATGCAGTTCTGCAAAAGCCTGCTGATTGAGTTGTATAACTTCTCCATTTGTATCAAATATAATCACTCCGTCGGGTAAAATGTTTAATAATTCATCGTTATAGAGTGTCTGTTTGTAATCTTCCATTTCTTTTATTGTTTTGTACTGAATATAAGATATATGAGACATATCTTATAACAAAGAAAACCATTTCTGCGAAGATTATAACATATTTACAGCTCTTTTTGAGCGACTTATACGGTTATTTTAAATTGCAAGATATTTAATGTTAATACAATATTCTTATTTTAATATTCGATATTCAAATATTAATAGAGAGAATGTGCCAAAACTCCTTTATGATTTTATTTTGGCACATTTCTTTTTCTTTATCTAGTAAGCTTTTGCCAATCGTTTTTGGCTGTTCCTTCTGTGAAATTGAATGATTTAGTTTTGAGAGGTAATGGCTTGAATGTGAGGGAAAATTCGGCTTCTCCGCTTTCAGGCAGAAAGAAATGCTTACCGGGAGTAATGCCGTCAGCCTTTTGTAATGTGTATGATGCACCTTGCTCGTCTACTAGTTTGGCATTTACACTTACTTGTATCCAGTATTTGGGTATGTAATATGCATAAAAATGAACGATAGTGGCTGTATCAGTCAATTCTACCTGCTTCACTTCAAGAATATCAGTATTGGTTGATTCAAAACTTGGATAGTTAACTACTTTTCTATTGGTGTCCCCGGTGATACTCATTTCACGCTTTGGTGCATCCAAATATCTACGCATCTTTAATTTCAAGCTGCCTTTACCATAGCCCGACCACATTTTCACGATTTTGCCTTCGGGAGAGATAAGAACATAATTCGGAATGCCGTTGACGTCATACACAGCATATAGTCCTGCAGTTTGTTTCAAATCACTTAAGTTTTGCCAAGTCATTTCATGTTGCGCAGAAGCAGCTTTCCATCTAGTTTGCGTATCCGAACTCAAACTGATGATGGTGAGTCGGTCTTTATATTGCTCTTGAATCTCTTTCATTTCGGGCAAAGCCATGATGCAAGGACCACAACCACTGCTCCAGAAATCAAGTAACATATATTTTCCTTTGAAGTCAGCCAAATGATGCACTTTTCCATCTAAATCAAAAAGATCGGCGTCTGCCATATCATCTCCTTCTTTCACCGTTTTAGGAGGGAAGAGATTAACCCTAATTTCTTGTCCTCCAATGGAAGCTTTCTGCTCTTCGTTTAATCTGTCATACAAAGCCAGTATTTCTTCCTTATTGGTAAACCTTGAATTGTATTTCAAAGACATACTCAAACGGAGTAATTTTTCCATCCAGACATTGGAAATAGGGAGCTCCTTCATCAACTTTAATTCCCGTTGATTAATAATAGAAGATATACTATCACTCTTTGTTCGAAGTGCTTTTCGTTCGGTTTCTGAAGCTGAACGCATACTTCTTTCTTTGATAGCCAAGCGTTGAAATTCGTCCCATAAGTCACGGGAATCCTCAATGAATCTATTATGTTCTTGTTGTTCTTTTACCGGACTGTCTACCCTCCATGTATAAATCAGAGGGTTTGTGCCCGTTACTTTTATTTTTGCGCCCGGAGTTGCATAAATATCTAACGACATTGGAGGGAAATCTGTATCGCGACACATGAGAGACAGTTGATCCATACCGCTTTCTCCTGCATTTCGCTTGAAAAAGAAAGTTCCATTACGTATCGTATCCGTACCAACTATGCTTCCTACGCGTCCATCCGTCAAAAATAAGGAAACATGAGTTCCGTCTTTCACTCCTTTTACCTCACCTTTAATTGTGTACTCGTGTTGTGCTTGTGAAACGAGACTGCCTAATAAAAAGAAGCTGCTAAATAGTAGTTTTTTCATCATCATAATATTAGAAGTAATTATACGCCACAAGGTAAAGATTTTCTTCATAGAGTGTTACTCCTTTTATTGTTCTTTAATATTTCTGTAAAAGAAAAGGGTACAAAATGCCCTTTCGTCCGTCTACTTGATATGAAGAAAAAAGAACGAATGAAAATATATACTTTACTATTGGGTGTATTGTTTGTAAGCCCGATACAGGCACAAACAATGCATGATTGGGAGAATCATCATGTTCTCCAGATCAATCGTGAACCGGCAAGAGCCGCTTTTACCCCTTTCTCTGTACAGAAAGGAGACGGCTCAATCTCTTTAGACGGAACCTGGAAATTCCGTTGGACTCCCGTTCCCAATGAAAGAGTCGTGAATTTCTATCAGACAAATTTTAATGATAAAGATTGGACGGATTTTCCTGTTCCGGCCAATTGGGAAGTGAACGGATATGGCACGCCTATCTATGTTTCAGCAGGCTATCCGTTTAAAATAGATCCTCCACGGGTGATGGGAGAACCGAAAACTGACTATACCACGTATAAAGAACGAAACCCGGTAGGGCAATATCGCCGCACCTTTGTTTTGCCGGCCGGATGGGAAGCGAATGGACAGACTTTTCTACGGTTTGAGGGCGTAATGAGTGCCTTTTATGTTTGGATCAATGGCAAACGGGTAGGGTATAGCCAAGGCAGTATGGAACCGAGTGAATTTAATGTCACGAAGTATCTGAAATCCGGAGAAAATCAAATTTCACTGGAAGTCTACCGATATAGTGACGGTTCTTATCTGGAAGATCAGGATTTCTGGCGTTTTGGTGGTATTCATCGTAGTATTCATCTGATACACACGCCGGATATTCATGTGCGTGATTATGCGGTACGCACTCTTCCCGCATTTGCCGGTGATTATAAAGACTTTATTTTGCAGATTGATCCGCAATTCAGTGTATATCGAGGGATGACCGGAAAAGGGTATGTCTTACAGGGAGTACTGAAGGATGCTTCAGGCAAAGAAGTTGCCACATTGAAAGGTGATGTGGAAGATATGCTTGATTTGGAGCATAAAGCAAGCCGGATGAATGAATGGTATCCGCAGCGTGGCCCGCGTAAGATGGGACGTTTGTCAGCCATTATAAAATCACCGGAAAGATGGACGGCAGAAACACCCTATCTTTATAAACTACACTTGACTCTCCAAAATGAAGAAGGAAAAGTCGTAGAACAGATAGAACAGGCCGTGGGCTTCCGCTCTGTAGAAATCAAAAAAGGACAACTGTTAGTGAATGGTAATCCGGTTCGTTTTCGTGGAGTGAACCGCCACGAACATGATCCACGGACAGCACGTGTTATGAGCGAAGAACGAATGCTTCAGGATATTCTTTTAATGAAGCAGGCGAATATAAATGCTGTGCGCACCAGCCATTACCCCAATGTCAGCCGTTGGTACGAGCTATGCGACAGCTTGGGATTGTACGTGATGGACGAAGCGGACATAGAAGAACACGGATTGCGTGGCACACTCGCAAGTACCCCCGACTGGCATGCAGCATTTATGGACCGTGCGGTCCGTATGGCGGAACGTGATAAGAATTATCCATGTATTGTAATGTGGAGCATGGGAAACGAAAGCGGTTACGGACCGAACTTCGCTGCTATTTCGGCATGGCTGCATGATTTCGATCCCACTCGTCCTGTACACTATGAGGGGGCACAGGGAGTGGACGGAAATCCTGACCCGAAGACGGTCGATGTTATCAGCCGCTTTTATACCCGGGTGAAACAAGAATACTTGAATCCCGGTATTGCCGAAGGAGAGGATAAAGAACGCGCTGAAAATGCACGTTGGGAACGGTTATTGGAGATTGCGGAACGCACCAATGACGACCGTCCGGTAATGACAAGTGAATATGCACATTCCATGGGGAATGCATTGGGAAATTTCAAGGAATACTGGGATGAGATATATAGCAATCCCCGTATGCTGGGTGGTTTTATATGGGATTGGGTAGATCAAGGAATCTACAAAACTTTACCCGATGGCCGTACCATGGTGGCTTATGGTGGTGATTTTGGTGATAAACCGAATTTAAAAGCGTTCTGTTTTAATGGATTGCTGATGAGCGAGCGTGAAACTACGCCTAAATATTGGGAAGTAAAGAAAGTGTATGCACCCGTCGAACTAAAAATGGAAAACGGGAAACTGAAAGTGACGAACCGGAATCACCACACCGGCTTGTCTCAATATCGTTGCCTATGGACTGTGTCAATCGATGGAAAGCAGAAAGAGCAGGGAGAATTTACATTGCCGGAAATAACTCCAGGCGAAAGTAAAACAATTGATTTGCCTGCTTTCTGTTCATTAAAAGGCGCTTATTCTTTGAGTAATAAAAATGAAAAAGTTAGTAAGACCAATAAAAAAACGGAGAAAACTCTTTCCGATTACCAGCTGAAAGTAAGCATTGTTTTGAAATCGGATGCTCTTTGGGCAAAGGCAGGACATGAAGTGGCCTGGGAACAATTCTGCTTGCAGAAAGGAGATTTAGCCTCTACCGATCTGATTAATAAAGGAGCACTTCAGGTGAAAGAGGATGATAAATCTTTATTGATTAGTGGGCGCAGTTTTTCTGTTCAGTGGGAAAAGAAAGTGAACGGAAGTATGACTTCCCTTATATATAAGGGCAAGGAAATGCTGGCTCACTCCGATGATTTTCCGGTTCAGCCTGTCACTCAAGTTTTCCGTGCTCCGACAGATAATGACAAGAGCTTCGGAAACTGGTTGGCTAAAGACTGGAAATTGCATGGAATGGATCATCCGCAGATAAATCTGGAATCTTTCCGCCATGAAAAACGTGCAGACGGGGCGGTCATTGTCCGGATTCAAACAAGTAATTTATATAAAGAAGGAAAAGTGGTGACGACTTCTGTCTATACGGTCTTTTCAGATGGAACGATTGATCTGAAAACAACTTTCTTGCCACAAGGAGTTCTTCCTGAAATTCCCCGTTTAGGAATCGCATTCTGTCTGGCGCCTGCTTATGATACATTTACCTGGTATGGCAGAGGACCACAGGATAACTATCCTGACCGCAAAACATCTGCTATGATAGGGCTTTGGAAAGGAAGCGTTGCAGACCAATACGTACATTATCCACGTCCGCAGGACAGTGGAAACAAAGAGGAAGTGCATTATCTTACCTTGACCGACAAACAGAATAAAGGCATTCGTGTTGACGCGGTAGAAAACGCATTTTCTGCATCTGCCCTGCATTACACCGTACAAGACATCTATGAAGAAACTCACGATTGCGATTTAAAACCACGTGCAGAAGTTATTCTTAGTATGGATGCTGCCGTACTTGGATTAGGAAACAGTAGTTGCGGACCGGGTGTATTGAAGAAATATGCCATAGAGAAAAAAGAACATACGTTGCATCTCCGTATCAGTAGTAAACAATAATAGCAATAAATAACTAACACAATAATAAAAGTAACAATGAAAAAAGTAACCACTTTATTATCGACCTTAGCGTTGGCAACTACCCTGGCTGCTCAAAACCTTCCACAAACGGAAAGGCAATATCTCTCCGGTCACGGATGCGACGATATGGTTGAATGGGACTTCTTTTGTACCGACGGACGCAATTCCGGCAAATGGACGAAAATCGGCGTACCTTCCTGTTGGGAATTGCAAGGCTTCGGCACTTATCAGTATGGAATCACTTTCTATGGAAAGCCATTTCCTAAAGGCGTTGCCGATGAAAAAGGGATGTATAAGTACGAATTTGAAGTTCCGGAAAAGTTTCGCGGCAAACAGGTCAATCTTGTATTCGAAGCTTCGATGACAGATACGGAAGTAAAAGTAAACGGACGCAAAGTTGGTTCCAAACATCAGGGAGCCTTCTATCGTTTTTCATACAACGTCACGGATTTCCTGAAATATGGCAAAAAGAATTTACTGGAAGTCACTGTTGCCAAAGAAAGTGAAAATGCCAGTGTGAACCTTGCCGAACGTCGTGCTGATTATTGGAATTTTGGCGGTATCTTCCGTCCGGTGTTCCTGGAGGTGAAACCAGCCGTAAACCTGCGGCACATTGCCATTGACGCAAAGATGGATGGAACTTTCCGTGCCAACTGCTACACAAATATCTCTAATGACGGAATGAGCATCCGTACACAGATTTTAGATAAAAAAGGGAAAAAGATAACGGAAACCACCGTACCCGTAAAAGCAGGAGGCGACTGGACTTCCCTGCAACTGAATGTATCTAACCCCGCATTATGGACAGCGGAAACTCCGAATCTTTATCAAGCGCAATTCTCTCTATTGGATAAGACCGGTAAGGTTTTGCATAGTGAAACAGAAAATTTTGGTTTCCGCACGATTGAAGTACGCGAAAGCGACGGACTTTATATAAACGGAGTACGTATCAATGTACGTGGTGTCAATCGCCATAGTTTCCGTCCTGAAAGTGGTCGTACGTTGAGTAAAGAGAAGAATATCGAAGACGTTCTCTTGATGAAAGGCATGAACATGAATTCTGTCCGTTTGAGCCACTATCCGGCTGACCCGGAATTTTTGGAAGCCTGTGATTCTCTCGGACTTTATGTGATGGATGAATTGGGAGGCTGGCATGGCAAGTATGATACCCCCACCGGAGTACGTCTGATTGAAGGCATGATAGAACGTGACGTGAATCATCCGTCTATTATTTGGTGGAGTAATGGTAACGAAAAAGGATGGAATACCGAACTGGATGGAGAGTTTCATAAATACGATCCACAGAAACGTCCGGTTATTCACCCGCAAGGCAATTTCTCCGGTTTTGAAACCATGCATTACCGCTCTTACGGAGAAAGCCAGAACTACATGCGCTTACCGGAAATCTTTATGCCTACGGAATTCTTGCATGGTTTATACGATGGTGGCCATGGTGCCGGATTATATGATTATTGGGAAATGATGCGCAAGCATCCCCGTTGTATCGGTGGCTTCCTTTGGGTATTGGCAGACGAAGGTGTGAAGCGTGTGGATATGGATGGATTCATCGATAACCAGGGAAACTTTGGAGCAGACGGTATTGTAGGACCACATCACGAAAAGGAAGGTAGCTACTACACTATCAAGCAGTTATGGAGCCCGGTGCAAATCATGAATACTTCTATCGACAAGCAATTTGATGGCAAATTCTCCGTAGAAAACCGTTACGATTATCTGAATCTGAATACTTGCCGTTTCCTTTGGAAGCAAGTAAAATTCCCGCTGGCAACAGATGCTTCCAATGCTGCTATTCAAGTGTTGAAAGAGGGTGAAGTGCAAGGCAGTGACGTGGTTGCTCACTCGGCAGGCATTTTGGATATAAAAACAAATATCCTCCCCAATGCAGACGCCCTCTTCCTGACAGCAATCGATCCATACGGCCATGAACTTTGGCGCTGGACTTTCCCGGTCAACAAACTGAATCAGCAGACAGAACAGCTTTCTCCCTTGTCCAGTCGTCCTGCTTATACAGAGACAGAAAATGAGCTTACTGTGAAAGCGAATAAGCGTACGTTTATCTTCTCAAAGAAAGACGGACAACTAAAAGGAGTATCTGTAGATAACCGTAAGATTAGTTTCGCCAATGGCCCCCGTTTCATCGGAGCCCGTCGTGCAGACCGCTCATTGGATCAGTTCTATAACCATGATGATGAGAAAGCAAAAGAAAAAGACCGCACATACAGCGAATTCCCCGATGCTGCCGTATTTACGAAACTGGATGTGAAAGAAGACGGAGGTAATCTGGTTGTTACCGCCAATTATAAACTGGGCAACCTGGATAAGACCCAATGGACAATTAACCCGAGTGGGGAACTGGCTTTGGATTACACCTATAATTTCTCCGGTGTCGTAGACTTGATGGGTATTCGTTTCGACTATCCTGAAGATCAGGTAATCAGCAAACGCTGGCTGGGTGCCGGACCTTACCGTGTATGGCAAAACCGTATTCACGGAACACAATACGATGTTTGGGAAAACGACTATAACGATCCTATTCCGGGTGAGACTTTCACATATCCCGAATTCAAAGGATACTTTGGTGATGTTTCCTGGATGAATATCCAAACGAAAGAAGGCACTATCAGCCTGACAAACGAAACTCCCGACGCATATATCGGAGTATATCAGCCTCGTGATGGCCGCGACCGTTTGCTTTATACTCTTCCCGAAAGCGGAATCTCTGTCCTGAACGTGATTCCTCCGGTACGTAATAAAGTAAACTCCACCGATTTGTGTGGTCCCTCTTCACAACCGAAATGGGTAAATGGTCCACAAACCGGACGAGTCATTTTCCGGTTTATGTAAATGAATCATATAAAGGTATCCACATTGCGTTGGGTACCTTTCTTATTTAATCTTCTGAAGTTCGAGAATGGCATTCAGTGCTTGTTCCGCCTTCTCTTTAGGCACAAAAATATGGTCGTGGTAATATGCTGCTATTACATTTGCGCTAATGTTTTTCTCTGTAAGTTTAGCCGAGAAAGCAGCTGTCAAGCCCACTGCATCTAAACTGGAATGTACATTGAGAGTAATAAGCCTGTAAACAGACTGGCAATCCATATCTTTGCCTATGGCATCTTTCAGGTCAAGAATGAAGGTCATACCTTCTTTCTCCTGAAAAAAAACGACCGGGTTTAATTCACGCATTTTATCCCAATCAAATGTCGGGAAAGAGCAAAAAACAAAGTCACGTTTATCCAATACAGGTTCCATATTGGATAATAATATATCTAAATCTTTAATACCTGACATGAGTTCAAATAGTGATGATTGCGCAAATATAACAAATATAAACAGTTACAAAACTCTTTCCCATGAAATTAATTTTCTATATTTGGAGGCAAGAATCTTATTTATTTAAGTTTATGAACTTTCTAATATTCAGGTACAATGAAACACGATAATTCTTTTTTGTTAATAATATTTTTGTTATTAGCCGGATGCGGGCAAAAAGACCGGGCAAAATCTCAATTCGAATCATCTGTACAGACAGAAGAA